>NZ_JAMPKJ010000018.1 GCF_039962115.1 Funiculus sociatus GB2-C1
GATGAAATTATTGCTTACTTTGACAACCGAACTACGAGTGGTGTTGTTGAGGGTATTAACAATAAGCTCAAGTTGATTAAACGCTCTGCTTATGGGTTTAGGAATTTTGAAAATTACCGAATTAGATGTTTACTTACTTGGCATTTTAATTATTGAATTAGCATACTAAGTACTGAAGAGCCACATTTATTGACATGGGATAAAACAACCCTAGGTTATCAGATTATAAAGTGGCACATCAGCACTAGGCAAACCATCTCAATCAAAAGCAGGATTGAGAAAACACAAACGTATTCTCTGGGGTCTACTGATGTCTTCTCCACTTGACCGCCCCATTACCATTGAATTAACCGTCAAAGCTTCCCAGCCCGAATTATTAGAAGGGCTGGATATCTGGTTGCGCTTAGGCTTGATTTCTCAGGTTCAAGTCAAGCGCTTGTCTACAAAATACCTTTCCTGTCCCATACCAGAACTGGAAATAACCACAGCCACACCTCAAGAAACAGTATTTTCTAACCATCCATTTCATCAAGAATCGTCGGATTTAGTTCTACAAACAACTCAGAAGAAACCCCCCAACATTTTAGAGGGAATGTTGCAGTCGCTAGTGGCAGAATTAAGCGTCCGCTGGCTGCTGTTTTTAGGTGTGTTTATGGTGGTAGTATCCTCCGGGGTACTAGCCGCCAGCCAATGGCAGAGATTTCCCGCTGCGGGACAGTATGCGGTTTTGTTGGGTTATACCTCAATTTTCTGGGGAGTTAGTTTTTGGGCGCGTCAGCAGCCTAATTTGCAATTAACAGCGCAGACGTTACAAATTGTCACGTTGTTGCTGGTTCCTGTCAACTTTTGGGCGATGGATAGCTTCGGGTTGTGGCGCAATCCCGTGGATTGGATTGTAGTAGCGATCGCAACCCTTATTCTCACATTTATCACCTTCCGGTTATTAAAAAATATCCCCCCGACTTCTGGTTTAGGAAGATTACAAAATTTACCCTTTTTAAATATTCTGGGACTGAGTTACCTGCACTGGGGTTGGAAATTTGCAGAATTTCCCCTCATTGCCGTTTATGCAGGAATGGTGTTAACAACCATTGCTACCGTTTATCAAATTCGTTACCGAAAATACCCGCAATCTGGAAGCCTGGGTCTAGACGAACAAAGCCCGTCTGCGCGGGCTATAGAAGAAAATAATAAACCTAGATTCGCTATCATTTTACCAGCAGGATTAGTAATCTATGCCTTATTTTTGCTGCTGTTTCGGGCAATTTTTGTTGTCAATATCTCAATTACACAATTAGGTTTAGCCGTTGGAATTTGTGGTTGGTTGGTAGTATGGTTATCGCAACAAATGCCGCAACCAGCAAGAGAAAACAGGAAACAAGAAGATACCCAATTACCAATTACAGATTACCAATTTCCCTTAGAAAATATTGGCGGAGTTTTAATATTGCTAGGCTGGGTAGTTTCGATAGGAACTGAGTTTCCTTGGCAAGCGACTGCTGTTAGCGGCTTAGGTCTATGGTTCTTTATCAGCCGCTTGCAACGGTTTGAAAAGCGTCAGGATTTGGCAGCAATTTTTGCAATTGGGTTACAGACAATTTGCTTGCTTTGGCTATTAATACCCACTTCGGTACAAGCGTGGGCGATCGCAACTGCTACTCAACTCACTGGTTCTCAAGACTCTCCGTGGGCGTTGTTGAGTCTGGCTTGGTTTCCCTACTTGATTTTGATGGTAGCAGTGAGTGCTCGCTTATATCGCATTAACAAACCCGATTTAGCCCTTTTTGGTGAACAGTTAGCACTCAGTTTTGGGGCTTTACTAACTCTGTTGAGTTTGGCAAATCCAACATTGCGATCGCTAAATCTACTTTTGTCCACCATAACTCTCTTGGCTGTAACCCAGCGCCGTCCCATCAAAGTTAGTTTAGTTTATCTAACACATATTATCGGCTTGCTGACATTTTGCTCTTTCATTGACCGCTTTTTCCCCTCTTTAAGTCAAGAAATCTGGGCAAGCGTTTTGTTAGCTGTGATGGTAGCAGAATGGACGTTTAGCATTTTAGCTTCACACTCAACATTTTGGCAGCGGAGTGCATGGCACCTTGGGTTAGGACTTGCCGCAATAAGTTATCAATTACTGTTACCAATTACTTCTTTATCCTGGGATAGCGACATCATTAGCCGCCAGCAATGGAACATTATCTGGCTAGTTACACCCTTAGCCTTAACTGGAGTTGCCAAACAGGCTACTCAACCACAACGACAATTAGCTAGTTGGCTGAGTGTGACAGCTTTGGGAATGGCACAAGTCCTAACCTTCACTTTACCAGGAGCCAGATTAATCAGTTTAGGCGTGGCAACTGGCTTGATGTTAGTAAATACGCGCTATTTGCGGCACCAAGCAGCAGCAATAATTACAATCGGGTTTGGCTTAAGTTTCGCCACAATGCTGCTATGGGAAGGCGTACCAGGAATAGCGCGACTCTCAGCACCCGGTTGGCTAATTGTAGGAGCGATCGCATCCCTTAGTTTATGGCTCTCTAGCAGCTGGTTGAATCGCCGTCACGGGACTTTAGCCGCCCTTTACGCAAAATCTGCGGATAGTTGGGCGATCGCGCTGTGTAGCCTAGAAATGGTTTCGCTGACAGTTCACTCACTGTATGTTTACTGGGCGCTGGTTTCCCCATCTGTGAGTGTTCTAGTTGCCGTTGTTTTGACAATGGGCGCGATCGCTTATCGCAGTTACTTACAACCCAACAACTGGGCATTTTACGGGGTGGGGTGGTGTCTAGAATTGTTAACTGCCGAGGCGTTGGGCTTTGTCGGGCGTTCGGTGATTAATTTAGCGATCGCCAACGTTGCTTTAGGTTTAATGACTCAGCTTTTAGGCGAAATTTGGCGACGGCGATCGCGACTGGAAATCCCCAGTAGCTGCCACATTTTGCCGCTATTGTACGGCGTACTGGGTGCTGTGTTACGCTGGGATACCTTTACCAGTTGGACAGGGTTATCTACACTAGCGATCGCCTTAATTGTGATTAGCGTAGGGCGACGGAAGCAAGAATTCAAACCCCTAGTCTACTTAGGATTAGTTGGAGTATCAATTTCTGCATACGAACTCCTCTTCTACCAACTCCTACAAGCATCGGGAGGAGGCTTGGGCGATGGCTTAATTGCCATGTCCGCCCTCGGCACCAGCATCATGTATGCTTATCGTGTCTTCTCTCCGTGGTTGATAAATTACTTACGCCTTACCGCCCAAGAACTGAAAGTTGTATCACATCTACACTGGGCTTGGAGTAGCGCCTTATTATTATCTGCCACTGCTACTCCCATTGAAATTAACCGCCTTCTAGGATTAGGCATTGGCTTATTTTTGATTAGGTATGCCATCTATCAGGGTAAGCGATCGCCCGTAGATCCCCCCTTACCAACTGTTGCTGGGCGGATCAGCACAGCAGAAACCTGGGTTTATTTGGGTTTATTACAAATCGCTGGCATCCGAATTTTTTGGATTTATACAGCCATCGGACAGCTATGGGCAGGGCCATTACTTCCCTGGAAAGCCCCAATTTCCTGCATTTGGGCTTATCTTCTCTACGCTTTACCTTGGGAAAGGTGGGGATGGCCCAAACGACCCTGGCAGCAAGCCGCATACATCCTACCCCTAATTATGCTCTGGGAAAGCAGATTAGACATTCCCCCAATTGGCTTACTAATCGTAGCCGCGTTTTATGTCTTACTCGCAAAGCTAACAAAGCAAATCCGGTTTACCTATCTGACTGCGGCATTACTTGATTGGGCTATTTTCCGGTGGTTTTTCGACCTACGACTCACCGATGCCCTCTGGTACATCACACCAATCGGATTATCCCTGCTTTATATTGCCCAAATCGATCCCAACCTGAAGTTGCCAACTCAAAGCCAAACTCGCCACAACCTCCGGTTACTGGGTACTGGCGTAATTTGTGTAGCGGCATTTTTGCTGCATCAAGAAACAGGGATACAGCCGGGAATTTTGAGTATAATCGCCATCTTTGCGGGATTAGCTTTGAGAGTGCGGGCTTTTCTTTACATTGGTACAGCAACTTTTTTACTGACTGTTTTTTACCAGTTAGTAATTTTTATCTTCGACTATCCTTTTTTCAAATGGGTTATAGGCTTGCTAGTCGGCATCGCTTTTATCTCAATTGCTGCTAACTTTGAAACCCGTCGCGTTCAGCTGAGTTCTCTGATGCGAAACTGGCTGGCAGAATTAGAACAATGGCAATAGTTGCAACTCATTGCTGATAGTTGATGGTTCCAATACGGTTCGCTTAACGTTGCTTCCAACACAAACGATCCTCCTAAGCGCCAATACGTTTCACTCAAAGCTAAACATCCCAAACCTACTTAGTTAACCAAGAAGCTTCAGCTTACTTTAGCTTCTCGGTGTGAAATTTATTTTCTCTTCTCCGTGAGTCAGTGGTATTGAATCCAGTTTTTCGATAATTGCATGGCATAATGGAGTGCATTTGCTTGACTTATACGATTTCAACTTTAGATTTATCCGTTTCAGGAGTTAAATCGTCACTGAGAACAAGCGGCTGGATTGAGGCGCTGCCCTTTGCAGGGCGAGCGTAAAGCCTGCAATACCAGCAATGGTGAAAAAAGTTCAATCTTCAGGAGCGAGAGGCTATAGTGAAGGTTTTGGTGGTGGGCAATGGGGCTAGAGAACACGCCCTCGCATGGAAACTGCTGCAATCCCAAAGTATTCGGCAGGTGGTGTGTATTCCCGGTAACGGCGCTACAGCAGCTCTGGAGCGTTGCCAGAATCTCGCCTTGAGTGTTGATGATTTTGAGGGAATAGGACGATTTGCCCAGGTTCACAACATCTCTCTGGTGGTTGTGGGGCCAGAAGTGCCGCTGGCTTTAGGAATTACAAATTACCTCCAAAGCCAACACGTCAAAGTGTTTGGCCCTACGAAAGAGGGAGCGCAAATTGAAGCGAGTAAGTCTTGGGCAAAGGCTTTGATGGAGGAAGCGGGCATCCCGACGGCGAGATCGGCTGTTTTTACTGAGTTAGAGGCGGCAAAAGCTTATGTGACAGAACAGGGTGCGCCGATTGTTGTCAAGGCAGATGGGTTGGCAGCTGGCAAGGGTGTCACAGTTGCCGCAACTGTTGAGGAGGCAGTGGCGGCAATTCAGGATTTATTCCAGAGTAAGGTGAAGGCCGTTGTGATTGAAGAGTGTTTGACGGGGCAGGAAGTCTCCGTTTTAGCTCTCACGGATGGCTTGACGATTCGTCCTCTGCTCCCAGCGCAGGATCATAAACGGATTGGCGAGGGCGATACTGGGGCAAATACAGGCGGTATGGGAGCTTATTGTCCAGCTCCAATTATGACACCAGAGCTATCCAAACGAGTGCAGCAGGAAATTCTGGAGCCAACGATCGCAGCGTTGAAAAAAAGGGGCATTGATTACCGGGGGGTTCTCTATGCTGGGTTGATGATTACCCCCGAAGGCGATCCGAAAGTTCTGGAATTCAACTGTCGTTTTGGCGATCCCGAAACTCAGGCAATCCTGCCTTTGTTAGAAACACCCTTAGAAGACTTGCTGCTTGCCTGTAGCCAACGGAAATTGGCTCAGCAGCCGCCGATTGCCTGGAAATCGGGAGTCGCCGCCTGCGTCGTGGTGGCGGCGGGTGGTTATCCCGAAACCTATAAAAAAGGTCAGGAAATTACTGGCATTGAGCAAGCTGAGGCAATGGGAGCCACTGTATTCCATGCTGGTACGAGTAGGCGACAGCAACAGGTGGTGACAGATGGCGGTAGGGTGTTGGGCGTGACGGCAGTTGGGGAGAATTTTGATAATGCGATCGCTTTAGCCTACGCCGCTATCAATTGCATTCAGTTTGAGGGAATGTACTATCGCCGGGATATAGGCTATCGCGTCACTACAGCCAGCTCGACCAGGGAATAAAACCTAGAAGCTAGGGGAAGCGTGTAGAATTGTTTGTAACTACCACACAGACGGGAAATTCCGCCTCTGTTTCTCCTAGTCTCAAGTCAATAAGGCTCGGATAGGTAGAGTAAAACAAAAAAATAAAAAGGCAAAATTAAAAATTCTAGAAAAATTTTTAATTTTCGATTTTAAATTCATCTAGCCCCTAGCCCTACCTTGCTGGCTCTACTGAAAACCATTCGAGAAATCCTAGCTCATTGGTGGTCGGAGTTTACCCTCCAGACCCGTCTGATGGCGGCTGCTACCTTAGTCGTCTCCTTGGTGATGAGCGGTCTGACCTTCTGGGCAGTGAATACGATTCAGCAGGATGCCCGACTGAATGACACTCGCTTCGGGCGCGACTTGGGTCTGTTGCTGGCGGCTAATGTCACGCCTCAGATTGCGGAAAACAATCTGACTGAGGTGGCTCGCTTTTCCCACCGCTTCTATAGCAGCACCTCCAGCGTCCGTTATATGATCTACGCTGACGCAGATGGCAAAATCTACTTCGGCATTCCTTTCTCTGAATCTGAGGTACAAAATTCCCTCACCATTCAGCGACGGATTCAACTCCCAGAGGATTACGCCGATAATTCCGAATTGCCAATGGTGCGGCAGCACATAACTCCTGATGGGGAAGTCACAGATGTTTTCGTTCCCCTGATGCACGACGGCAAACACTTGGGCGTTTTGGCAATTGGCATTAACGCCAATCCTACAGTGGTTGCCTCTTCCCATCTGACCAGGGATGTGACGATTGCGGTTTTCATTTCCATCTGGGTGATGGTGATTTTAGGCGCTGTTATTAACGCCCTGACAATTACTCAGCCAATTAGAGAACTTCTTGTTGGGGTAAAAAATATTGCCGCTGGTAACTTCAAGCAGCGAATCGACTTGCCGCAGGGAGGCGAACTCAAAGAACTGATTTACAGTTTCAATGAGATGGCAGAGCGACTGGAGCGTTATGAAGAGCAAAATATTGAGGAGCTAACGGCTGAAAAAGCCAAGTTAGAGACGCTGGTTTCTACTATCGCAGATGGAGCGGTGCTGCTAGACACCAATTTTCACGCGATATTAGTCAACTCGACAGCGCGACGCATTTTTGGTTGGGATGGCGTTAATGTAGTCGGAAGTAACGTTCTGCATTACCTCCCAGCACCCGTACAAGTGGAGCTGACGCGACCGCTGTATCAAATCGCTGCTGGTGAATGCGATAGCGCCGAGTTCCGAGTGACGCTGTGCCAGCCCGCAGACCGCACGGTTCGGATTCTCCTGACAACGGTTCTCGACCAGTATCGGGAGAGCATCAAGGGAATTGCGATGACGGTGCAAGATATTACTCGCGAGGTAGAACTGAACGAGGCAAAAAGCCAGTTTATAAGTAATGTCTCTCACGAGTTGAGAACGCCTCTTTTCAACATCAAATCTTTTATTGAAACCCTCCACGAATACGGTGAAGATTTAAGCCACGAGGAGCGGCGGGAGTTCTTGGATACTGCCAATCGGGAAACAGACCGCCTGACTCGTCTGGTAAATGATGTGCTGGATTTATCGCGGCTGGAATCCCACAAGCGCTATCACTTTGATGCGGTAGACATTGCCCAAGCTGTGGAGCAAACGCTGCGTACTTACCAGTTAAATGCCCGCGATAAAGAAATTGAACTGCTGCAAGAGATTCAAAAAGATTTGCCGGCCGTGTTGGGCAATTACGATTTGTTGCTGCAAATATTTGCCAATTTGGTCGGCAATGGGCTGAAGTTTACTCAGCCAGGCGGACGGGTGGCAATTCGCGTCTACCTGCTGGAGCCAAGAGTCACGAAAAGCGCGATCGCTTCCTCACATTCTCAAAATCGCCCCCAATTAGTACGAATTGAAGTCTCTGATACGGGAATTGGTATCGATCAAGAAGACCAACAGGCAATCTTCGATCGGTTTTTCCGGGTGGAAAATCGGGTTCATACCCTCGAAGGCACTGGACTGGGACTTTCTATTGTCAGAAATATTATTGAAAAGCATCACACCACTGTACACTTGGTCAGTGAAGTTGGCGTAGGTACAACTTTTTGGTTTGATTTAGCTGTTTTTAAAGAAGCGACAACAGTTGAGTCCTTGCAACTAATGGAAGGAACACAGGAGATAGAAACCACCGTGACTGCTGAAGTTGTCTAGCGTCTGCTGGTGGCATAGAAGGCTACCAATAAACTCACGACGATCAGACCTGAGAACATAAGCAAACCCTGGTTGCGTTGGGACCAAAGCTGAAGCGAGTGCCGCCAGCCGAGTGCATAGCGCTTTGTGGTCGTTTTGTCAAGTTGTTGAGAGCGATCGCTATAAAGCGTACACTCTTTTGCATAAGGGCGCTTGGCAAAGGTACAAGTATCGTCTTCGTGGTAAGTGCAGGTGTCGCACAGATACTCTTCCCCAGTCGCTCGGTGTAAGGGTATGCCAGGATGACCGTAGGCTTTCAGCTCACAGCGACAATAGGGACAGGTAGTTGCTTCGGCTTTAATTAGTTGATGGCACTTGGGACAAGTCGGCATTTATCGCAACAAAGTTATTTTTAATCTAGAAAAAGACCAAATACTTTTGGGCTAGGGCTAGATCCCCCTAGGCTCCCTTAAAAAGAGCCATTGGGGTGATCTCCAAAGGCTGGACACCATCAACCGAAAAGTATTCCTCTAAATCCCAGTTTAAACTTGGGGAAACTTTCGGACTTGATACTCCGCTGAATCAATAATGGGATAGCTATCTCCCATCGCTTGATCAAACTGCTCCTCAACCTGTTGCAAGCGTTCTGAGCTAATGGATTTCCAATTTTCGCGTGTCTCCCAGCGAATCACCAGAGTAAGCCCTGTTGGATCGTTAGGATTGAGCCAAACTTCTTTACCGAGAAACCCCGGACAGGTGGCGAGAAACGCCGTCCAGATTTCGGCATCCTTCTGGATGTATTTTTCCCGGATTTCGGGGGGGACTTCTATCTTCAGCCATTCGATAACCATTTGGGTCTTGCGATCGCTTCTTTGCGAGTATAAATAGCTTTGAATCTGCCTTATGTAATTTTGCCATCATCAAAGCGCGTCAGGTAGGCAGCAGTTGTCGAGAGAATGTCACAGAATAGAACTGTAGGCGGAAAATAGACGAAACAACATTGTTTCATCGTCTAGGTTCAGCCGCTTTTTGAGAGCGACAGATGACAAGAAGGCACTATGGATAATAACAACTGGCTCAAGCAGCTACTGATGCTCGGTGTGGGTACGACATCTATGGCAGCAGAGAAAATTCGGGAAGTTAGCGATGAATGGGTTAAGGAAGGCAAGATCAACCCTGAACAAGCCAAGGGGCTTGTGGATGATTTGATGCAGCAAATCAAGTCAGATCAGGGTAACTTGGAAGTACAGATGCAACGGCAGATGCGTAATATGTTGCAGGATCTGGGAGTTCCCCGCCAGTCAGAAATGGATGAATTGCGGGGACGCATCGACAGGTTGGAACGTCAGGTGCGTGACATGGAAAATAAGCTCTGGCGGTGATAAAAGCTGATAGGATTTGAGAATCCAACGGGACAATCGATTTTGGATTTTAGATTTTGGATTTTGATTGAATCTAAAATCAGTAGTGCTTCGTGCCTATACTATGGCATTGGCAGCAAAGGAAGTTCAAGCTTTGCAAGATCTAAAATTTTGTCGATTTTGGATTTTGGATTTTGGATTGAATCTAAAATCAATAGTGCTTCGTGCCTATACAATGCCATTGGCAGCAAAGGAAGTTCGACCTTTGCAAAATCTAAAATTTTGAAGTCTTAAAGGTATGGAGGAAACATTTTGAGAGAGATTTTAATCAGCGTCGGGGTCATGTTTGCCTGCGTGTTGGTGATAATATTGGCTCAAGTTAGCAACTCTCCACAAGAGGCGATCGCTTCCGAGCTAAATTACTCCTCACCTACAGTTACACAAACCCCAAGCAATAACCCAGATGTTGACAGTACAAGGCTTATTACGATGAATACCAACCCAGAAAGTGACGAGAAGGTTACGACAACGCCCTCTGGCCTCAAGTATACGGAGTTAAAAGAAGGCGACGGTGCGACTCCAAAAACTGGTCAGACAGTCGTAGTGCATTATACTGGCACTTTAGAGGATGGCACGAAGTTTGATAGTTCGCGCGATCGCAATCAACCCTTCTCCTTCAAACTCGGTGTCGGCCAGGTAATCAAAGGCTGGGATGAAGGACTCAGTACCATGAAAGTCGGTAGTCGTCGCCAGTTAATTATTCCCCCAGAATTGGGTTATGGATCTCGCGGTGCAGGTGGCGTGATTCCTCCCAATGCTACGCTGATTTTCGATGTAGAACTGCTAAAAATTAGCTAAATAAATCTGACGGAACCCGGTTTCAAAGTAAACCGGGTTTTTGCTTTGTATATACCAATTTATTGAATCATCCCCGATTAGAAGAGGCGAGATTTCGGAAGCGGGTAAATTGCGGATCAAATAATAACTTGATGGTTCCCGTCGGGCCATTTCGATGTTTAGAAATAATTACCTCAGCAATACCTCGATCTGGTGTATCGGGTTGGTAATACTCTTCGCGATATAACATCATAATTAAATCCGCGTCCTGTTCGATCGACCCCGATTCTCTTAAATCAGACATCATTGGGCGTTTATTATTACGAGCTTCCACACCTCGACTCAGCTGGGATAAAGCGATAATTGGGACGCTGAGTTCGCGAGCTAAACCTTTGAGACTTCGGGTAATTTTTGACAGCTCTTGCACCCGATTGTCGCCGCCGCCTTCCATCAATTGCAAGTAATCCAGCAGAATTAATCCCAACTCGCCACGCTGTTCTGCTTGAAGACGACGAGCTTGCGATCGCATCTGCATCACAGTCATATTCGGCGTATCATCAATAAAAATTGGTATCTCCGAAAGAGTGCCAAGGGCGCGACTCAAAGGTTCCCACTCAATTTGTGCAACTCGCCCAGCCCGCAAATGGTTACTTTCAATCTTAGCCTCACTAGCAAGCATCCGCTGCACCAGCTGTTCTTTCGACATTTCCAAGCTAAAAACAGCTACTGGCAACTTATGAAACTCAGCAATATTGCGAGCAATATTGAGGCAGATAGCTGTTTTTCCCATTGACGGTCTACCCGCCACGATAATCAGATCGGAACGCTGAAAGCCGCCAGTCATCGCGTCGAGGTCATAAAAGCCACAGGTAAGACCGGGTAGCGCTAGATCCTGATGGCGAGTTTCAATATCCTGAAATGTATTTATCAGCGTGTCGGAAATAGGAACCAGACCCTGCTGAGGACGATCTTGAGTCAGGCTGAAAACTTTCTGTTCCGCCTGGTCGAGGATAATTTCCAACTCCGTAGCCGTCTCGTAACCCAACTGAGCAATCTCGCCGCCTGCTTGGATTAACTTACGGCGCAGGTACTTATCTATCACCAGCGCCGCGTACTGGTCGATGTTGACGGCTGAAACCGTGCGATCCACCAGTTGAGCTAACTTTGTTTGTCCGCCAACCTTCTCCAGCAAGCCTCTGTCATACAGCCAACTGGTAACGCTCATTAAGTCGGTCGGTTTACCTTGGCTGTGGAGGGTAAGGGCGGATCGGTAAATCTCTTTGTGAGCGATGAGAGAAAACGCCTCTGGCACAAGTAAGTCAGTTACTCGACCGATGGCTTCTGGGTCTAGCAAAATGCCCCCCAAGATGCTTTCTTCAGCGTCGAGGTTTTGGGGTGGAAGGCGATCGCTTGAAGAATGAAAATTCAGTTCGTGAGCCATAACAGAGGTCGTTTTAACAAGGAGCCGCCACGACTATGATAATGGGGGTTGAGTAGTCGCTGCGATCCGACACCCAACCCCCTTTTTTTGACTGAAAAAACTGCTTCTACCCACGCGGAAACTGTAGAGACGTTGTATGCAACGTCTTCAACGTCTCTGCACTACGCTTAGCTAGCCACAACCTGAATTTGTACAACCGCTGTGATTTCCGGGTGTAATTTTATTTCTGCCTTGTAGGTGCCAGTCTCTCCGATATCGGGGAGGCTGATATTCCGCCGATCGACTTCCTTACCAGTGGCTTGTTGGATGGCTGTTGCCACTTCTGGAGCCGTGACAGTACCAAAGATGGCATTTTCTTCACCTACCTGCTTAGCAATGGTGAAGCTGCCCACAGCCTCTATAGCAGTCTTCAGCTCTGTAGCTACCTGCTTCTCTTCCAAAAGGCGCTGCCGCTCTTTTTCTCTACGCCGTTCGACTTGCTTGAGCAAGCCGGGAGTGGCAGGAACTCCCATTTTTTGGGGAATTAGGTAATTGCGAGCATAACCGGGAGCGACTTCTACTAAATCGCCAGATTTTCCCAGTTTGCTGACATCTTGATTCAAAACTAATTGCACACGTTTCGCCATAGTCTTTTTTCTGCTACAGACAACAGAAGGAGTAATGATAAGCTAGAACACTCCATCTTACAAAAAGATAGTGAGCGATCGCAATCTTTTAATCTAAAACCGATCCTTCATCCCGCGCAGCCTGGCAAAAGTCTGCACAGGGTCTAGACTTTTCACTGCTGATTGCAGCACAGGAGCGTCCCAGCGCAAAAATGGATTAGTGCGCTTTTCTATGCCAAGTTGGGATGGCACTGTCGCCTCAGAACGGCTACGGGCAGCTTTTACTTGAGTCCACCGGGCTTGCAACTCTGGGTTATCGCCATCTACAGTTAAGGCAAATTCAAGATTTTTCAGGGTGTATTCATGGGCGCACCAAACTCGCGTGTTATCAGGTAAAGCCCGCAATTTGCCCAAGCTAGACACCATCTGCGTTGGCGTGCCTTCAAACAGTCTGCCACAGCCTCCAGCAAAAAGGGTGTCGCCAGAGAATAATTCTCCCGGCTCTTCGGTTGTTGTTGGGGGAAAGTAGTAGGCGATGTGGGCGCGGGTATGCCCCGGAACAAAGAAAACTTCGCCGACTCTACCAGCAAATTCTACCCGTGAGCCTTCCTGTAAAAACACCTCTTGCCCCGGAATTCTACCTTTGTCCTCAGCACCTCCATACACGCAGACACCAGAAAAATGCTGCAAAAGCTGCTGGTTTCCGCCCACATGATCGCTATGATGGTGAGTATTAAAAATCGCTACCAACTCAGTGTCAATTTCTTCGAGGTGCCGCAGCACAGGCTGCGCTTGGGCTGGGTCTACCACTGCTGCTATTTTCTGAATCGGATCGTGCAGCAAAAAAATGTAGTTGTCCGAAAGTGCCGGAATTCGTTGAACCTGCATTCAACACTCCTCTTGATGAGCAATTATCCCATCCTGGCATAAAATTTATTATTTCTTTACATTATTCTTGCAGTAACTTTAGCTAAATGCCAACCAATATGAGGCAGATAGTCTTAAATAGACAATAAAGCGCTAAATTGCCTTAAACCAGGAGTGACCAACCACCTATGGCATGGACACGAGATCGTCAGCCAAAAGAGCAAATTCAGCACATGGTAGATCGCATCCTTTCATCTGGTCAACTCAGCCTCAACGAGCATCTTCAGCTGACAACTGCTATCCTCTCTGATTACAATGTTACCGACGGAGAACGTCGCCAAATTAATCGTATATTTGACGAAATTCAGACAGGTCATCTAAAGTTTGTGGGCTAGACCTTCTTCAATCCTTTTCTTAGCAGCAGGGGATGAGGAAAAGACAACTAACCCCTGCTGGGTTGATTTCTTTACGCTTGGCTCTTTCTGCCGTACACCCAATCCTACTTTTATGTTGATGTTCTAAATTCACTGATTATACTAATAAAGAATGAAGTCGGTTTCTAGAAAGCATTAACTTAGTTAGTTTTAACTAAACTGTACTATTACTATGTTCAACTATCTAAAATAACTTAAAATTTGTGGATTTACAGCAAGACAAAAAATTAAAGATTTCATTAGTTGTTAGCGACCTATCCGCTAGTGGGGCAGGAAGGTGGGGGGGGGCAGTCCGCACATTTTTGCTGTATGAAGCCTTAAAGAAACTGAACCATGAAGTAAAAATTTTTGGCTTTGTTTTCGGTGATGAATCACCAGAAGTTTCTCAATCAAAGATTCCAATTGTTGCCATTCCATGCGCCTATCACTCAGGCTTTATAAAAGCTGCTCAAAAACTTATCAAACAAATTGATGGAGATATTATATACGCCGTAAAGCTGAAACCTACAAGCTTTGGATTATCTATCATCAAAAAGCTAACAGCTCGTCGTCCTGTTATTTTAGATATAGATGACTGGGAACTCAGTTGGCATGGCGGCGAACAATGGAAATATCGTCCCGGTTTAAAGCAATTTTATAGAGATACTTTGAAGCGTGATGGGGCATTAAGATATCCAGATCACCCTCTTTATTTAAAGTGGTTAGAAAGCTTGGTATTTTATGCAGATACCATTACATTACACACTCAATTCTTGAAAGAACGCTTTGGAGGTGTGTATTTACCGAATGGTAAAGATACTACTCTTTTCGATCCCAGCCAATTCGATTCCGAGGCAAGTAGAATCCGTTATGGCCTCGCAGGCTACCGTATTTTAATGTTTCCTGGAGCGCCACGACCGTACAAAGGTCTTGAAGATGTCTTAGCGGCACTAGATGTGTTGAATCAGCCAGACCTTAGACTTGTAATTGTTGGGGGAAGTCCATACGATGCCTACGATAATCAATTGATGCAACAGTGGGGGCGTTGGATTATCAAACTACCAAAATACCCAGTTTTAGAAATGCCTGCTGTGGTAGCCGCCGCCCATATTGTGGTTGTTCCCCAACGAGATACCCCTGCCGCGCAGGCTCAGTTCCCGCTCAAACTAACAGATGGGATGGCAATGGCAAAGCCAATTCTGTCTACTTACGTTGGCGATATTCCAGAGATTTTAGGCGGCACAGGTTATCTAGTTACTCCAGAATCTCCGGAAGAAATTGCTGAAAAAATCCAATGGATATTCGAGCATTTAGATGAAGCAAATCAGCAGGGCATGAAAGCGAGGGAAAGATGTATAAATTACTATAGCACTGATACAATGGCAGCTATACTATCTGATGTGATTAAAAACTTGCAACTAGCTGGAAAAGTTTAAATTATTAATCAAGTGAGGCTTAAACCTGTTTTAGCTACACGAGTTGGAGATATTGCAGAAATTTTAGGTGGAACTGGTTATCTTGTCGAGCCGAGTTGCCCGAACCAAATCGTCGAAAAGATCCAATGGATGTTCCACTATTTAGAAGAAGCTCAGGAGCAAGGAAAACGGGCAAGAGTAAAGATGTGTAGAATCTTACAGTATTGGTGCAATGGCAAGTATACTCTCACAGGTAATTGCCAATTTATAGTCACTAAAGCTTGTTGAGTGTAAAAAGAACATCTGAATATACTTAACAATAATTTACAAATTTGGGTTTTGGTCAGACGGTTAGAGAATAAATCAAGTGTCTCTTTTGATTACCAGTAACTTTGTAGCAGGAAGGGCTGTATGTCTTCAAGTAAGCTACTCTTAAAATTTGCTCGCCGATATCCTGCTTGGATTGTCCTAACAATTATTTTGGGCTTTTCTGGGGGATTATTTAACGGGGTGAGTACAGCCCTAATTGCACCTATAATTTTAAATTTTTTAGGTGAACAAATAGATTTAAAGAGTGGCCCGCCGATTCTTAAGTTTATTATGTCGCCCTTTGATGGAGTTCCTAGCGACTATCGGCTGATAGTAATGGCAGGGGCTATTGTGCTAATCATTGTTTTGAAGAACCTTGCGACCTATGCTAGTTCGTTAGTATCGAGTTCTCTGTCGCGGGCCCTCACCTCCGATCTCCGCGAAGCAGGAGTGCAGATGTTGCTAGAGGTGGACTTAGATTTTTACTCCCAGGCAAAAGTCGGCGATCTGATTAATCGTTTGGGTGGAGAAGTCAGTCGGGCTGCTGGGGCAATTAGCACCGCGCTCAAATTGGTGATAACCGTAATTACGGTGTTGGTGTTTGTGGCTTTGCTGCTAGCTATCTCCTGGCAACTGACGTTGGCTTCAACAGTTTTGCTGGCTGTAGTTGCGGTAGTCAATCAATACTCGATTTCCCGTGCTAAGTATTTTGGCAAGCAGCTCTCAGAGATGTCTAAAAGTTATTCTATCTCTTTACTAGAAGCACTTAGTGGGATTCGACTGGTTAAGGCAACAGGGAACGAACCCAGAGAGTATCAAAGAATTCATGACTTAATTCGTGCTCGCGAAAAAGCTGATTTCCAATCTCAGGCAAACTCGGCGGCTATTGGCCCAGTTAGCGAGGTTACTGGTATTGTTGGTTTGATTGCGATCGTCTTTCTTGGGCGGACTTTCTTTGCTAATGAGATTGAATCCCTTTCGGCAGTGCTACTGACTTACTTATTGTTGCTTTTCCGGTTACTGCCCTTTATTACACAGTTAAATAGCGCACGGGGAGCTTTAGCCAATAGCGCTGCTAGTGTAGAGATAGCTAATGACTTCTTGCGCCGAGATAATAAGCCGTTCATGGGCAACGGTTCTGTAACTTACAAACCTTTGCAAGAAGGGATTCATTTCAATCAGATATCTTTTGGCTACCCTAGTCAGGCGGATATGGTACTAAAGGATGTTGATTTGTACCAGCCAAAGGGAACAACTTTGGCTTTGGTAGGGTCATCGGGTGCTGGGAAGTCAACTTTGGCTGACCTTTTACCGCGATTTTATGACCCGACGATAGGGAGCATAACTATAGACGGAACTGACTTGCGTGAGTTCGACGTCAAGACTCTCCGAAGGGAAATGGGGATTGTTAGCCAGGATACGTTTCTGTTCAATACCACGGTTCGCAATAATATTGCTTATGCCCGACCAGATGCCACGGACGAAGAAGTTACCGCCGCAGCGAAACGAGCAAATGCTTATGAATTTATTATGGGATTGCCAAAAGGATTTGATACTCTCATAGGCGATCGCGGTGTTCTGCTCTCTGGAGGTCAACGCCAACGCCTTGCGATCGCTCGCGCTCTAGTGCAAGACCCAGATATCTTAATTCTTGATGAAGCAACAAGTGCGTTAGATACTGTTTCTGAACGCCTTGTACAAGCAGCAATCGAGGAGTTGAGCCGTTCGCGGACTACGATTGTGATTGCTCACCGCCTATCGACTGTGCAAAAAGCCAATCAAATTGCTGTGCTAGATAAAGGACGTGTCGTGGAAGTGGGGACGCATGGAGAGCTTTTAAGTAAAGGCGGCTTCTATGCGCGTCTGTACGAAATGCAATTCTCTCAACAGCCTCAAGGTATATCCACCTACCATGAAGAAATCCGTAATCGTCTTTCTTACGAAGCTCGTACCCGCCTTAACTCTATAATTGGTTCCCTGCGCTTACTGGCTGACGAACTAGTAGATACTCCCGAAGAGCAGAATGAATTACTTGAAGAATCTTATAGCTCAGCCATCAGCATTCTCAATACCATCGAGTTTTTTGAAAATAGCGCTAATCTGCCGCTTAAATAACAATGGCTTCCCTTTAATTTGAAGGAATAGTTTTTAAAGCGCCCATGACCAAACACTATATATTCTTTACTAGAAATGTATTACCTCAACCGAACGTGGCTAGTTTGGTTTGGGCGGCTCATTCAGCAAATGCAGCCGCTAATCTAGGTTATTCAGCAGTTTTAGTTTATCCTTCTAAAGATATTAAGGTTCTCAATCCGGTAGATTTAATTTTTCCCTTTCGTCCTAGAACTCCTGAAAAAACACTGGTTGAATTTTATAATATTCAGGACAAACTGAAAGTTGCTCCCCTGCCCTTACCTTGGCCCGTTGATCGTTTTGGTGGGAAGTTAACAAGTTCAAGTACTATTATATGTAAATACTACTTTCCAATTCATATCCTGCCTCATACTAAAATTGTGCATACGAGAGATTGGAACTTTACAAAAGTAGCAATTCAGCATAAAGTTCCGGTGATCTATGAACATCACCACTATGATTCTAAGCAATTTGAACCGGAAATTGTGCACAGTCCCTTCTTTCAGGTAGCTGTTACGCTTTCAGAAACAGTTCGGGAAAATATGATTCAACATGGAATGCCATCTGAGAAAATTATTAAGCTTCATAGTGGTCTTAATAATCTATTTTTAATCAGAAAACCTGAAGAAGCTGAGGCATGGCGTCAAAAACTTCTTGTTGAAGATCGTCACCATATAGTTGTTTATTCTGGAGGTTTATACCCGTTTAAGGGAGTTGATTTGCTCATTGATGTTGCTGAAAAATTGCCCCAAATTCAGTTTGCGCTTGCTGGCGGCACTGAACCACAGGTACAAGCCTATCAGCAGATGGCTAGAAAGAAACAGGTTAATAATGTTACCTTTCTCGGCTATCTACCCCAAAATCAGCTTGCTAGTTTACTTCAAGCAGCTGATATCTTAGCTCACCCTCATCGTTTTACTGAGGCTGCAACTTTTACATCTCCCCTGAAATTCTTTGACTACATAGCATCTGGCACCCCGATTGCTGCAACTGAAATTCCACCTTTAATAGAATTCAAATCTTCTAATATTATTGCTGGCTGGTGTGAACCAGATAACCCACTCAAATTTGCCGAATGTCTTAAGCAAGTTCTGGAAACCTATCCAAGACGTACAGAAGGGTATACAAAAAATATTGAATTTGCCCATCAGTTTTCCTGTGAGAATAGAATTGCCAAAATAATGAATTATGTTGATGATTCTATGCGTCCCCTTTTATTTGCTTAACTTCCTAAAGGGAAATATAGTAGGAAAGTGCCACCTGTAAGTTTTGCGAAATTCATAGCTAAATAGTTAATCGAGTTGAGATATGGAAAGAAAAATTATCGGGATGTTGAGTGGATATCCAGGTTTGAATCAAAGCGATTGGTTATGGCAACAAACCCCAGGTTCCTTTGGGGCTTGGGGTGATATTCAAATGCTTGCACAAGCACCAAACCCAGATTTTATGCTACTTTACAACTTTGCTGGCTTTCCCCAGCTTCCTCAGAAAACAAAATGGTTTTTCAAACAACGACAGCAACAAAGTCGTTATGACCAACAGATGCAAGAATTGCAAGCTAAACTTCGTGGTGTTCCTAAAGAGCGAATTATCTCTCTGTGGCGGGAACCACCTTTAAACCCGCAAAGAAATCTCATCTGTTATCAAAAGTCAGAGCCTTATTGTGGATATATTTCGAGTCCCGATGATGCTGCGCCGAACTCAGAATATATGCCTGCTATTTGGTATCACCAAAATTCGTTTCGGGAATTGAACGAGATGAAACCTCCAGAAAAGGTGAAGATTTGCAGTTGGATAACTTCTGGCATCAGCCGTTCAGCTAATCATCGTAAGCGTTTAGAGTTTATGAAACTTCTGAAATCTAGTGAAGTCAAGTTTGATCTGTACGGCCGAGACTTGCCAGATTGGGCTAATGGGCAGGGAGTTGTTAATAACAAATGGTATGTTATGGCTCCCTACTACTACAACCTGGCGATCGAAAATTATGCTGAAAATGATTGGTATGTAAGTGAAAAACTTTGGGATTGTTTGTTAGCTTGGTGTTTGCCAATTTATTATGGTGGATCAGCAGCGGATAAATTATTACCGCCTGGTAGCTTTATTAGACTTCCCAGCCTTGATGAAAAAGGATTAGAAGTAATCAAAGAAATAACTTCTACGCCTGATTATTGGTATGCAGCTAGAGATGCGATCGCTGAGGCGAGGCAGATTATTCTCCATAAACTAAACTTGCTTGAATGGCTTTCAAACTTTGTTAAAAAGTTTTGAGTTTGTCTAAGGGAAATCTCAGCTATCTTCAGACTTTTTGGCGTTTATTCAGAAATCTGTAATATAGAAATATGTCCCGGTAAGGCACGCTTCTTAGCTGCCACTTAAACAGCTTGTCTGCTAAGTACAACAGCAGCTCGTTGTAAGGAATATTTCTTTTTTTCCACTGGCACAGCTTTTCTAATCGTTCATTTTTAATGCCCATGTAATGTAAGTAAGTTAATTCCTTGCTGCCATCGTACAAAATTTTGTCTTTTTCTTCAAAATGTTTTGAGGTTATGCAAACACCTGTGTTGTATGCTGATTCTTCATCTAATGTAAAATTATAGAGTCTGAAGTTCTTTTTCAACGTCATATAATTGAGTACCATTTGTTCGCTCAACCAATGACCAAAAATCTTGACATCGCCATTTGAAAGTTCTTGTAAGAAATAATCCAAATCCTCTTTGCTGATTAACCCTTGTTTAGACGCCCAGAAACCACTACAGTGAAACCGAAGAGATAAAGCATCCTCGGAGTCATAAATTGTCTGAAAAATCTTATAATATTTATTTACATCTTTTCTTCTCAAAGAGCTGATTCTTTGGAAGTCATGGACAACAAAATCATATTGATCTAGCTTAGAAAAGACATGATCGAGAGGCTGAAATAATAAGGTATCGCAATCTATAAAAACGAATTTTTTAAAATCACCATCAAATGCACAATACTTTCGGCTATGGGGAACCTTCTGAGTATCTTTGGTTGTTAATCCTTGGTGCGGATATTGATAATAAATTTCATAAAACTGAGAAACGAAGCTATCCCATTTTTTTAAGGAATCTTGATTTTCAAACAAAAAAACATTTTTTCTTTGATGAATTTCTTGTTTGACTAAATCAATATTTTCATTATATGGAATTACGCAGACTGCTACGTCACCACAATTAGCCTCTATACTATTGAGCAAAGCGACTAGCTGATCGTAAACCTTATCATTAGCTAGGGTGTATATTCCTTCCACGATCGTCCTCAGTTTTTTTCTAAAAATTGACTTATATCCGTTGAGTAGAGACAAGTATACCGTTTACATTAAATAGCTGCCGGTATACTTTCTCTCTACTTTTAGCATAGCACTCGTCCCCTTGCCCTGAGACTGATAAATTGATTAAAATTGAATAAAGATTTAGCGAAGCCTGGACATTTTATCTTATTTTAAGTATCCTTATGTTATTATACATTAGGGTACCTGTATTTAGTATAATTGGGGAACTTCATCAGTTGGAATAAACTGTTTCCAGCGACTGCATCTCCCTTCAAAGCTAGGTAACTGCTCAGGACTCTTTCTTAAATTTAAAGACAGAAGTTACAATAGGCAACTCTTCGCAAGGTTGCTAACTGAGGTTTTGAAAATTCCAGGAAATTATACATCATTTTATGAATGGCATTTGCACCCTTGGTAATGACAAGGTATACGACCAGTTGGTGGCTTTGCTCAACAGTATTGAAGTGATATCCGGACTAGAGACTCCTGTCTGTGTATATCCCTTTGATGATCAAACAGAGAGGATTGCATCTGAAATAGCGAACCGACCCAACGTCTTTATTTACGACGATCGAGAGTCAATCGAGCGCTGGGATCAGTTTATGCTGAATGCTGCCCCTGATCGTTTAAATCCGAACAAACGGCTTTATGGCGCTCATCGGCGATTTTGTGGTTTTGATGGACCATTTGAGAAGTTTGTTTACATGGATGCTGATACCCTGTTGATGAACTCACTGAACCCTATCTTTAAGCAATTGGAACGAGTTGATTGGGTGGTTTATGATTTTCAATTTTTAGATGCTACCAAAGTTTACAATATAAAGTCACCAAAGCTGTTTCAAGTGTTTGAGAAAAAGCGAGTTGATTCGGAAATATTTTGTTCTGGATTCTATGGAGCTAAGCAGGGACTCTTTCAGCAAGAGCAACGAGATTGGCTGATATCTAAATTGAGAGAAGGGGAAGGCGAAATCCTGTATTCGGGTGCTGGGGAACAGCCACTGATAAACTATATGGTAATGAGATCGCAACTTTCCTCTTGTAATTTGGCTCAACATTTACCAGAAAGTGAAAGAACGGGGTGTAGTGCAACTTCCAAGCATTTTCAAGAACAAGATCGCATATTGTACGACAAGGGGAATCGTCTCACTTACATTCACTATATTGGGGTTCAGCCTAAAACTATTGAGAGTGTATGTGCTGGAGAAAATATTGAATTTCCCTATCGTGACTTGTTTTTACACTACCGCTACCTCCACGAACCAGAGAAGCGTCCAGTTTTTACAAGCCCTGGAAAACCGCACGATTATACACCGCCCCCAAGTGTTTTAAAAAGAGTTTTGAGAAAGTTGAAATTAACTCGTTGAGGAATAGGTATGAGTCGGGGAATTTATATAGTTGCTAATGACCGCGTGTACGATAATGCGATCGCGCTCCTTAATAGTATTCGTTCTTACGATCCCGAAGTACCCGTTTTTCTCATTCCATTTAATGAAGAATATCAGAAAGTCGCCGATACTCTCAACAAATTACACAATGTTCAGCTTTTTCCTAACTTAGAGTTTATAGATCAATTTACCAAAAAAATTGGAGAGATATTTGATCGGGATTTTTTAGCCTTACCGAATAAAATGCGTAAATTAGCGGTATGGTTCGGCCCGTTAGATGAATTTCTTTATATTGATACTGATATTATCGTATTCAATAAGATTTCAGATGTCTTAAATAAGCTATCTGAAGTAGGTTTTATCTGTTGCGATTATCATCATGCTAACGAAGGCTTGCGGAACATATTTTCCCCCTATGTGAAAGAACACAACATCTTCACTGAAGCGGAACTTCAAGACGTTTTTAATAGTGGTCTTTGGGCTTCTAAAAAGGGAGCAATTACAGAACAGCAGATGGATGAAATACTACGCGAGTGTGCAACCCACCGCGAGTATTTCGACTTTACTCAAGGAGTAACAGACCAGCCAATTCTCAACTACATGGTGCTTAAGCTTATTCCCAAACGTTACAATATTGTTAAAACTCCAGAAGGAGAACCTGGTAGTTGGGCTGGTTCTAAACACTTTCAGGAGAAAGACCACGTCCTTTACGATCAGGGTAAACGTCTAATATATCTCCATTGGGCAGGTACACCGCTTAAACCGGGGGGCGCATACTGGGACTTATGGGAACATTATCGCTACCTTAAAGAAGATAAGCCTTCATGGCTGCAAAAATTGGTAAGTCGCCTATTTTCTGCTACTACTACCCGTACTTAGGGCTAGGAGAATTTTTATGGTTAATGGTATTTATACACTAGCTAATGATGTGGTCTACGACCAGTTAGTAGCACTGCTGAACAGTATTGAAGTCAATGTCAGCCCAAATATCCCAGTTTGTATCATTCCCTACGACTCTAAATTAGATAAAATTCGTGCCGAGGTAGCAACGAGAGATAACGTTACCTTGTTTGAGGATGCTGACGCGATCGCTTACTGGGAAAACTTTGCCGATCAAGCTTGGAATGCCCATCAAAACGCTCAAAAAGTTTGGCAGGAAAGAGGCTTGCCAGTAAATTATCGTTTAGCAAGACACCGGAGACTTTGCTGCTTTGATGGGCCTTTTGATAAATTTATCTATTTTGATGCAGACACCCTAGCAATGAAATCTCTTGATGAGGTTTATCAAAAGCTAGATGAGTACGATTGGGTGACAAATGATTTTCAATATAAGTCGAATCTGCATTATGTTTTTGAGCCGCAAGAAGAGACACTAATAAAAATTTTTAATCCTGAAAAATTGAAATCTCACATTTTCTGTTCTGGTTGGTTTGCTTCTAAAAAAAATGTTTTTGATCGGGAAAGAATCGAAAATTTGTTGGGCAAACTCAAGGCGGGCGAAGCTGATGTAATGTCCTTGCGCTGTATTGACCAACCACTACTAAACTACATGGTCTTACGCAGTGACATTCCTTACTATAATTTCGCCTATCATAATCCAGAGGAGACAACTGGTAGTCATTGGTCGTCGAAGTTTGAAGTAGTAAATCAAGTATTTTACGACAAAGGGCAACCGCTTACTTATCTGCACTATATGAGTATATCGTCGTCGAAATTTGCTCGACTGTGTGCAGGTGAAGATGTGGATATTCCCTATCAAGATGTGTTTCTGCATTACCGATTTTTAAAATCCCCTGAGCAACGTCCTCAGCGACTTGTTCGCCCAAATTGGATAGTTCGCGCTCAAAGAGCTACCAACAGGTTTATTAATAAAAAAATTCGTAATGTTAAACACAAGTTTTGAAAACCTAATCCAATTTAGGCAAAATATATGGCGATTAAAAATCGCGGCTACATTAATAAAGTTGTAGCCCTAAACTTGTAGTATGACGGCAATGTGCTGCTCCCGTTTTGCATACTAAAAATCTCATTGATAGCAACTAAAGCTGTCAAAAACATAAGGTTTTAGTCTTCACTCTCCCATGCCGCTTGAAAAAAGTCTCGTTCGCACAACATAGCATAGCGATAAGTTGATGTTACAGATGCTGTGGCGCTGGCGTAGCGGTTAACTAGCTTTTCCAGCTTTTCAGCCAGATGGTCAAATTCTTGGCTGCTGTAAGTGCGAATCCAGTCAGAGTATCGATGGTCTGGAATCCCCTTTTGAGCGAGTTGCTGACCTAAGAAAAGATAAAGACGCATACAGGGTGCCATTGCCACAGCGATCGCGCCAATATTAGAACCCCAAGCTGTAGCTAGCAGAAAATCAGTATAACGGCGCGTCGCGGCTCCCGGTTCTACTGCCGCTAAGTCTACTCCCCACTCTCGCGCATATCCTTGATGCAGGCGAAGCTCATCCAAAACACCGCCTGCGAGGGTGTGGAAGATGTTAAATGCCTCAGAGTCGGGAGCCTTAGCTGCGGCGATGCTATAGGCACGGGCAAAAGCTTCTAAGAAAAAAGCATCTTGCCCCACGTAGTAGGCAAATCGCTCTTGAGGCAGCGTACCGTCAGCAATGCCCTGAACAAAGGAATGCTTAAGGCAGGCTTGCGCTAAATCTTGATTAGTCTGCCACAAGTCGCTGGATAAGGTCATAAACTGCTTTGAGAATATTGGGTGGGCGGATGCCCCTAGCCTACCCCACAAGACTTACAAAAGCATTTGCAGTAGTAGCGAACCAATCCCTCCCAGGAAGTTCATCAGATTTCCACCGCCGCTACCTGGTTGTTTCGGAGGTGTAGTAATCTCTTTAATGAAAAGTTGGGCGGTTTGGTAGCCTTGCATATTCCCCTGGACTGTAAAAATTTCTGCGGCCCTTTGGGAATCCAGCACCGCCCCTTGGCGATCGCCTGCTTGGTAACGAGCTACTCCACGAGCAAAATAGGCGGCAGCAAACTGAGGTTTAAGAGCTAGAGCCTGATTGAAATGAGCGATCGCTCCTCCTTGATCCCCTTTCTGGCCTTCTACCACGCCCCAAGTATAGAATTCCTCAGCTGTGGCTGCGTAGTTGGGGATACCTATAGCAGCCTGAAAGTTAGCACCGTTGACATTGGCACTAACCATACTTGCATTAACTAAATAACTTTCTCTCAGGTCAGCGCCAGTTAGGTTAGCACCAGTCAAGTTAGCACCAGCCAAGTTAACACCAAACAATGAAGCGCCGCTGAGGTTGGCACCAGCCAGGTTAGCACCAGTCAAGTTAGCACGACTTAGGTTGGCACGGCTCAAGTCAGCGCCACTCAGATTTGCTCCCGACAGGTCAGCTAAAGCAAAACCTGCTCCACTCAAATTACACTGCGGACATTGTTTAGTTGCCAACAGCTGCCTGAGATGTTGCACATCTTCAGCTATTGCGGGAACTGCTAGGGAAATTGTTGCCAATAATGCTGCTGTTGCGGCGATTTGGGGTTTCATATCGAGTCGTACAGCCGTAACGCTCTATTTTCCCCAGCATAAACCATTAAGGAATTCTCTGCTTTATCGTGCAGAATTATATCGCTCGGCACTTTCGGGAGCCTGATTATTAGCCAGAGGCAAAAGACTGACAATTTGATCTGCGGTTTCTTGCAAGTTGATTTTTGAATAGGTCAGGGGAGCATTTGACCAGCTGTGTCCTAAAAACAGGTTGAGCGAAAATGTCAGTGTGGCGGCTACCATAAATTTTTCCAACATTTCAATCTCCCCTTCCCCTCACCAGATGATTTACGGTATGTAAATCTGTATTACTAATATGGTTAATTTATTTTTAAGCTTGGGTGATCGAAACCTAGAAAAAAACGTGACAGTCTTCTTCCTTAGGAGTGATTTTGGTCACTGACACCAGAAATAGTATTTACAGAGGCGATCGCTAATAGCAAAATGAACCGGGGAAAAAGTGCGATCGCGCTCAAAAACTATTTTTGGTTACGTCCGTACTTACTTAACAACTGAACGTTGGCGTTGTCGCCGCCAAGCAGGGAATAAAGCGCCTAACGTCAATAAACCAGCCGTCGTAGCAGGTTCTGGGACTGAAATATTAAGCGGTTGCGAAGTGTAAGCTATACCGATAGGACGCAATAACTTATTACTGGTGGGTACAAAAATAGAACCATTATTACCCGGTGAGGGTAAGGGTTCTCCTGTAACTCCGTCATAACGAAGGATGGTGCCAAAGTTAGTATTTATGTCAAAGCCTACAGTGTAGAGAATATCATCAACGCCAAAGGTCAAGTTACCGATGAAATTGCTACTCGGAACTGTCTCGGTGTAATTGGTTGATAAAACATCAATCTGCATCCCTGTGTTCAAGTCGTAACGTCTGATGTCGTTAGCGAAATCACTGACAAAGAGATCGCTATTAGAACCAAAAGCTAATCCCAGCAAACTAACAAAGCCAAGACTGTCTGGTGATGGTGTTGGCTGTTCGATAAACACCGTAGAAGTTTTTGTTTTCAGATCAAACCGCAGCACTTGACTGGGGAGTCCCGAAAAAGTGGGATTGCCGTTAACAGCAATACTACCCTGAGTAGTGACATAGAGGCTGCCATCAGAACCGAAAAGTAAGCCGTTCGGCCCGTTTAATCCGCCTGCTTGACCATTTCCAGAGGCGAAAACATCAATAAAATCTCCCGTTTTTCCGTCATAACGGAGGATTTGGTCACTGAGGAAACTACTGACGTAGAGATAACCATCGGGGCCAAACGCATTACCATAAGGACGAAATAAGCCGCCGCCAGAGGCGAAAACATCAATAAATTTCCCCGTCTTTCCGTTGTAGCGAAGGATGGCAGAAGTTTCTGGGGTGTTTCCACTAGAGACGTAAAAGTTGTCGTCAGGGCCGAAGTTCAAGTCATCTGGTGCAATTAATCCACCCGTACCAGGAGTGATGAAATCTCCAAGATATGCTCCACTCTGTTCGTCAAACAGCAGTACGTTGTTACCTGTGGTATTGCCGACTAATATAGCTGCATTGGCAGAAGATAGACCCAAAGAAAAGGTAGTGAAAGCACTGAGAACCAGTGAAACTTTAAGGACAGCAAGCTTTTCGTGCATGGATATGTACACTTTTTTATGATTTATTACAAATAATTTCTACAATATCGGGAAATTACCAGTATAAAAAGTTTTTTCTATACAAATGATGTTTAAGTACAAACCGAACCAAATTCAGAGGAAGCATAAAGACGTAAGCGTATCGCGACCATCCATAAGAGAGCGATCGCATTTGGGTTATGTTATGACTACACTTACACTGAGTTAAAAATTTGGCTATGCGTCAGTTATTACCCGTATTACCCGCGCTTGTAGGTGTAGCAACTCTAATCAGTTTAGGCACCACCGCCCCAGCAATGGCAGATGCAACAACTGATGTAACAGGCGTACACATAGCTCAACGCCCTAACTGTAACAATCCTCAAACTCAAGCAGAAATGAACGCTTGTGCTGGGTTGTCTTATCAAGCCGCTGACAGAAGGCTCAACCAAGTTTACCAGCGACTCCTGCCAAAGTTGACAAGCTCCCGCCGCCAGAAACTGATTACTGCACAACAGACATGGATCAAGTTTCGAGATAGCAGTTGTGCTTTTGAGAGAAGTGAAGTTGAGGGGGGAACAATGGAACCGATGATTTACAGTGGATGTCTTGCAGAGACGACAAGACAGCGTACAGCACAATTAGAAAGTTATCTTGCTGATACAAATAAGTAAATTGAGAGTGCGATCGCACTACTTAAATGAAATAGTGAAGAATGCGATCGCTGCATTCCAACTCAACCTCTGCAACTGGATATATTCTGCTTTGTATCAAAGAAATAACCCTAGCTCCTACGAGGGTTGAGGACTACTGGATTTGCAATTACCAAGGCGAATTGCAAATTGCATCCCCATCTGGAGAGTATGGATCAACACGACATTGCAGTTCGCGGATAGTCATCCTCAAACTAGAGTTTTCTGCTTCCAGGTAATTTACTTGAGCTTCAAGCTCTTCAATCTGATTCATACAGCAGTATAGCTGGGTAACTACATCAAGTTCTTGTTGTGGAAGCAGCAAGATATAAATCATGAAAAAGTCCACCTCAGTAAGGTTTAGGGCTGACTTTTCCAAAATAGGTTTTCTTTCCTGGCGGTAGATGAAACTTGATCCTGATGTGAACTTTTGTTAAATTTCGGGGTAGACTCCACCCTTTTTAGAAGCGTAAACCACTTTCCCTTTTTTCCATTGAAATCCACGAAGTTCGCGGCTAGCAGTGGTGGCTAACTTTAAGCAATTGCTTAAGGATTGCTTAAAGTTAATTAATTTATTCTTTAATAATGGAGCATTAACTGCTGCTAATTCGCCTACAAAGAGAGTCATATCTAGCCATGAAAAATCAAGATTGTGTCTACCAAGCTTGCTTATTAACTTTTGGGATTTTACCGAATTGAAGTGAGAATTAATTTCATCATAAGTTTCTTCTTCCAAAATTTTGCTTAATTGCTTAGTTGCTTCTCTCCATTTTTTAGTGGTAACAACGTAGTAGTCTTTCCGACACCATAAGAATCTACCGTCTATTTCTTCTACTAAAGTTTCTTTAAATAGCTCATAGGCAGATTTAAAAGGATACTCTTGACGAGAAAACAATTTAATATTTCTATGCCATAGCTGAATCACTGTTTTAGGCTGTGATTCAGCAAAGCTTAAAAGATGTTGCGGCTCAGAATTTCCTTTTCTAACATACTTTTCAACCGATTCGATAAACTCCCACTGAGCTTTGTAACGATTGGCTGTCAAATTTATCAAATCGTGATTATGTTGTGAAATTTCTTTTCTATCTCTAGCCTCAGCAATGGGATCGCCCTGTTTGGTGATAAATTTTGCTTTCCAGCATTCAGCAATTAGGAGCTGGGTATTTCTTGATTCATGCCATTCACTAAGTTGGTCATCTGTCATCAGATCGGGCTGTAGCAGGTAATCGCTGGGCAAACTAGCGATAAGTTGGGCGATTTGCTCCAACATTTCATTCTCTTTTAAGCTCATTGTCAAACTCCAGGCTATTTAGGAAAGTCAAGCCACTCACATATAACGTATTAGAGGCAGTTGTGGCGAGCGCTCATTTTAAATAATTGTATTTGCTTCAAAAACCTATACGGCTCTAACCCAATCAGGCCGTTTATACCAGTTTTGGTGATGGAAATCGTAGGAAAGATTTAAGTTACTGGCGCTGAATATCCGTTCTGGTCGATAGTTGGGGGGACAAGAGGTAAAGCTTAACAGTTGGGATGGCAAATCGTGAAACTCTTTAGGCAAACCCGGTTCTCCGAATTTTCACTGGGTAAATCGTACATTGTTGGTAGAGTTTCCCTTGGAGCAAGAGGCGGATTGGTTTGCTCAACGGGGTACTTTAGCCGAAAAATTGAGAGCATTACTAACAATCGTTAAGTAGAGCCTACTGTTTTTACTGTATCGGGTCATCGCACAAGCCTATAGAAGTCATGCCAGCGGTAGTCTAGATGAGGTGACTTTATTTGCTGTATTCAGGCGATCGCTCTGTCAATTATGCTGTCACTGCCAGACCTAAATCAGCGATGACTGCCTCGCTTCCAGCATCAGGGAGAATTCATATTACTTAACTTATATTGAGAGCGTTGGCATCAAATTCCAGGCTTATTACAGTCACGCCTGAGGTAGTCTAGATGAGGTGACTTTATTTGCTGTGTTCAGGCGATCGCTATATGTCCCCTACAGTTTCCAGTCCTACCCGTACCATCCGCATCGGTTCTCGTAAAAGCCAACTCGCACTCGTCCAGACTTACTGGGTGCAAGCACAACTCCAGAAACACTTTCCAGATTGCACCTTTGAAGTCCACACAATGGCGACTCAAGGTGACAAAATTCTAGATGTTGCCTTAGCCAAGATTGGTGATAAGGGACTATTTACCAAAGAACTCGAAGTGGGAATGCTCAACCACGAGACAGACTTTGCGGTACATTCCCTGAAAGATTTGCCTACCAACTTGCCAGAAGGGTTGGTTTTAGGATGCGTCAGCGAACGGGAAAATCCGGCTGATGCCCTCGTGGTGCATGAAAAGCACAAAGATAAGCAACTCGACACCCTGCCTGAAGGTGCTGTAGTGGGAACATCTTCCCTACGGCGGCTGGCACAGCTGCGCCACCACTATCCTCACCTATCGTTTAAAGATATCCGGGGCAACCTGAATACTAGGTTGGCAAAACTGGATACTGGCGAGTACGACGCAATTATTTTAGCTGTGGCTGGGTTGCAACGGCTGGATATGAGCGATCGCATCCATCAAGTCATACCTGCTGAAATTTCTCTTCACGCCGTTGGACAAGGCGCTTTAGGCATTGAATGCCGCGAGGGTGACACCGAAATTCTGGATCTACTCAAAGCACTAGAGCATAAACCCACTGCTCAACGCTGCTACGCTGAAAGAGCCTTTCTCCGGACATTAGAGGGCGGTTGTCAAGTACCAATCGGGGTTAATACTCAGATTGACGGCGATACGCTCACCTTAACGGGGATGGTTGCCAGCCTGGACGGCAAGCGAATGATTAAAGATACCCTTAGCGGTGCTGCTAGCGATGCCGAACAACTAGGGATTCAACTTGCCCATCTGTTACGGGAACAGGGAGCTTCTGCAATTTTAGAAGAGATTTTTACTGAAGTTGGGCGCGGTCATTAATCCAAAATCCCAAATCAAAGATCCAAAATTGGGTAGCCGATCCCCAGACTCGGTATGATGTAACAAAATATTTCAGGAAACGCGAGCAATCATGCGAATTCTGTTTGTTGCAGCTGAAGCAGCCCCCATCGCCAAAGTTGGTGGGATGGGCGATGTAGTTGGTGCCTTACCAAAAATTCTGCGAAAAATGGGGCATGATGTGCGAATATTCATGCCCTACTACGGTATGTTGCCCGACAAAATGGAGATCCCCAAAGATCCTATCTGGTCGGGTTCTGCCATGTTCCAGTCTTTCGACGTTTACGAAAGCGTTCTGCCTGGAACCGATGTGCCGCTTTATCTATTTGGCCATCCTGCCTTCCTGCCCCGCCGCATTTATTCTGGGGAAGATGAAGACTGGCGGTTCACCCTGTTTGCCAACGGTGCAGCAGAGTTTTGCTGGAACTATTGGAAACCGCAAATTATCCATTGCCACGATTGGCACACTGGCATGATTCCAGTGTGGATGCACCAAGATCCCGATATCACCAGTGTCTTCACCATTCACAACTTGGCTTATCAAGGGCCGTGGCGCTGGTATTTAGAAAAAATTACCTGGTGTCCCTGGTATATGCAGGGTCACAACACGATGGCAGCAGCGGTGCAGTTTGCTAACAAGGTGAACACCGTTTCTCCCACCTATGCCCAGCAGATCCAAACTGCGGCGTATGGCGAAACTTTGGAAGGCTTACTGTCTTTCATCAGTGGTAAGTTATCCGGCATTGTCAACGGCATCGACACCGAGGTTTATGACCCCGCCACTGATAAATACATCGCACAGACTTTCACCATCGATACCCTTGACAAACGCCAAGCTAACAAGATTGCACTGCAAGAAGAAGTCGGCTTAGAAGTTAACAAAAATGCCTTTTTAATTGGCATGGTAACGCGACTGGTGGAGCAGAAGGGCATCGATCTGGTGATTCAGATGCTCGATCGGTTCATGTCGTATACTGACGCTCAGTTTGTGCTGCTGGGTACGGGCGATCGCTACTATGAAACCCAAATGTGGCAGATGGCATCTCGTTTCCCAGGTCGCATGGCAAACTACTTACTCTATAACGATGCCCTCGCGCGACGCATCTACGCTGGCTCAGATGCCTTCCTGATGCCCAGCCGCTTCGAGCCTTGCGGCATTAGCCAAATGTTATCTATGCGTTACGGTTGCGTACCGATTGTGCGGCGCACTGGTGGCTTAGTCGATACGGTTTCATTCCACGACCCAATGCAACACGCTGGCACTGGTTACTGCTTCGATCGCTACGAACCCCTAGACCTCTATACCTGCATGGTACGAGCTTGGGAAGGCTTCCGCTTCAAACCTCAGTGGCAGGAGTTGCAGAAGCGGGGAATGCAGATGGACTTCAGTTGGGATACGTCCGCCAAGGAGTATGTCAAACTATACAACTCCATGTACGGCATCACCGAGGAGCCATCGGGCTCGCAGAAACAGCCTGAGTTAGTAAATACGTAGTCACCAAAAGCACGCATGATAAAAACCCCCTACTCTAGGGGGTTTTTTGTTGGGAATGTAGCGATCGCGATCCCCAACCCTGTCAAAGTGGGTGACAAAGCCTTGAAAACCTTGCGAGCGCATAGGATGCACTCTTTGTCACAGTAACGCACCAGCCCGAAAATCCAGCCATAAGCTAAGGTTATCCCTCATAATTCTTGATTTAGGGGCAATAAAAAGCGCTACAAGCACCATACTTTTTGGGGTTACAGCTGGTTCGAGCTGGACAGCGATCGCTTATATATATTATTTATATGAACTACAGTTTACGCACTCTTGCTTAGATTCTGTGTAACATTTTTTCAAACGCAAGCGGTGACTACAGAAACAGCCTAAAAATAAAGCCAGTTTTTATTGAAATTCATCGTTTCTTCCGAAAGTATGACAGTAGAATCGCGGATCTCAATAGGTATTAACTACAGCTAGGATTTAGCAGACCGATTTTATGAAGTTCTTATGAAGCTTCATAAAACCGCCCAGCAGAGTCATGTCTAGCTTTCTTGTTCTTTTCCGAAGAGGAAAAAAATGTCTAAAATACAGTCTTCTGGATCGCGACTGCTGTTGATTCTTGCCGCCCCCGTTATTAGCCTCGGACTTGCAAAACCAGGACTAGCTATAACCACCTACTACGTTGCAACCAATGGTAGTGATAGCAATTCTGGGAGCCAAAACAGTCCATTTGCCACCATCACCCACGCAGCTACCAAGGCAGACCCAGGCGATACGGTATATGTCCGAGGAGGCACCTACAGGTTTTCTCAAGAACAATACATCGGCAGCGTCGGCACCTCCAGCAATCCGATAAGCTACCAATCTTATCCAGGGGAGAAAGTAATCCTAGATGGCTCTCGAACACCAAGCAACACCAACATAGTGAACGTAGCTGGCAGCCATAACATCTTCAAGGGCTTTGAACTAGACAACGCTAAATTTGTCGGAATTGTCTCCTGGGGTGGCAAGAATATCCAAATCCTCAACAACGTCATTCAGGACTCTCACCGGAACGCTATCTTTGTCGGTTACGACAAAAATATGACCACCGCCTCAAACATCCAGATCAAAAACAACACCGTATACTCAAATTGCCTAGTTAATAAGAGCCGTAACACAGATGGTGGATGGCCGCAAGCTATCGGCAGCAGTATGGCGAGTAACATAACCATCAGCAATAACCATGTGTATGAGAACTATGGTGAGGGAATCGGCATTGTTCTCACCGACGGCGGTGTTGCCTCTGGTAATAAGGTGCATGACAACTACAGCGTGAATCTGTACCTGGATAACGCCACTGATATCACAGTAGAGCGAAACCTCATTTACACCACCAACAATACGGAATTTTACCGTTACGGTAAACCAGCTAGCGGGATTCAGGCAGCTAATGAACCTTATGGATCTTCCAATCCAGTCAAGGACATCACAATCCGCAACAATATTGTCATCGGGGGCATTACAGGCTTCGCTTACTATTCAAGCTATGGCAACGGCGGGGGCATGAAAAACTTTGTCATTGCCAACAACACGTTTTACAAAGCGGGGCGAGCCATGCTTCTCATCGAAGATGATAAAGGGCATAAGAGTAATCTAATTGCCAACAACATTTTCTACCAAACTGGCGATGGCGAGATGACGGAAATGTCAGACAAAACTAAATCGACATTTCAGAATAATGCTTGGTTCGGTGGCAGTGCGGGTGTTGCTGCGGGTAGCGGCGACGTGAACGCAAACCCGATGTTACTAAATCTGGGTTCTCTGGTGGCAAGTGACTACCAGTTAAAAGTCGGTTCGCCATTAATTGAGGCTGGTACTAAGCTTAGTGAAGTCCCTAATGATTATGCGGGATCGAGCCGACCCCTAGGGCAAAAGCATGACATTGGGGCTTACGAATTTTTTAAGTAGACAAGAATAATTTTTTAATGCAAACGATGCAGAAGTAATCGCTCTCAATGTGCAAAAAGATTTCTCTGCATATTCAGAAGGTTTACGAAAGCGCTCTTTGCATTAAAAAATCCGGCTGGGGAGTGGAGTCAGGTAGCTTTTTATCTACTCCTAAAAACTTGTGCTGCTAGAAGCGATCGCTACTACAAAAGCTGGAATAAGTCCGCCAAGGAGTGCATCGAACTATACAACTCCCATTAGGCATCAGCGAGGGGCCACAGAAGGTTTTAAAATCTTGCGATCGCTGAGAATCCTCTTTTTGTGAGTTTTATGCACCCGAAAAGTGACTTCACCATGATTTGAACCAATTGTCAATAGTTGGCAATTTGGTAAAAATAACGAGTGCTAAAACGCTTAAATTCTCTGGGATTACACCTTGATAGGGGTGAAGCTGCGATCGCTTACCTGCGTTTTTTATCGCCTACAGTTTGAGGCATCTTTGTCAACTTCTAAGAAATTATTTTTCTAATGTAAGTTGCAACTACAAAAAGACACTGGGAATCAAAGCGAGTTTGTACTGAAGTTCATCATTTCTTTAAAAAGCATGACCGTGAAATTGCGGATCTCAAGCGCTATTAATGACAGCTAGGATTTAGCAAATCGGTTTTATGAAGTTCTTATGAAGCTTCATAAACACGCACAGCAGATTCATGTCTAGCTTTCTTGTTGTTTTCCGAAAAGGAAAAAAATGTCTCAAATTAAGTCTTCTGGATCGCGTCTGCTGTTAACTCTTACTGTCTCCATTGTTAGTCTCGGACTTGCAAAACCAGGACTAGCTATTACCACCTACTACGTTGCAACCAATGGTAGTAATAATAATCTTGGAAGTCAGAACAGCCCCTTTGCCACCATCACCCACGCAGCTACCAAGGCAAAGCCAGGCGACACAGTATATGTTCGGGGAGGCACCTACACTTTTTCTAACGAACAATACATCGGCAGCATCGGCACCTCCAGTGCGCCAATTAGTTACCAATCCTATCCAGGTGAGAAAGCAATCTTAGATAGCACTCGAACTCCAAGCAACAGCAACCTGGTGAATGTAGCTGGCACATACAACATTTTTAAAGGCTTTGAACTCAAAAACGCCAAATCTATAGGCATTGTGTCATGGGGTGGAAAGAACATCCAAATTCTCAACAACGTCATTTACAACTCCTACAAAAACGGTATTTTTGTCGGTTTCGACAGAGATATGACCACAGCATCAAACATCCGGATCATTGGCAACACCGTTTACTCAAATTGCCTGGTAAATAAAAGCCGCAACCTTACTGGTGGATGGCCCCAAGGGATAGGCAGCACTATGGCAAGCAACATAACCATCAGCAACAACCACGTGTATCAGAACTATGGCGAGGGAATCGACTTTGTTCTCACCAACGGCGGTGTTGCCTCTGGTAATAATGTACATGACAACTACAGTGTGAATCTGTACCTGGACAACGCCAGCAACATTACAGTAGAACGCAATCGTATTTACACCACCAACAACACAAATTTCTTCCGAGACGGTAAACCTGCCAGTGGTATTCAAGCAGCTAATGAATACTATGGATTTTCCAACCCGATCAACAACATCAAAATCCGCAACAACATTGTCATTGGGGGGAATACAGGCTTTGCCTATTTTTCAAATTATGGGAGAGGCGGAGGCTTGAAAAACTTTGTCATTGCTAACAACACATTTTACAAAGCAACACGAGCTATTCTCCTAATCCATAATGATTCTGGGCATACAAATAACCTAATTGCCAACAACATTTTCTATCAAACTGGCGGCGTTGCGATGACAGAAATTCCAGCCAAAACTGGATTAGCATTTCGGAATAATGCTTGGTACGGTGGTAGTGCTGGTATTGCTGGGGGTACTGGCGATATCACCGCGAATCCGCTGCTTGTTAATCTGGGAACTACGGTAGCAACTGACTACAAGCTGAAGCTTGGTTCACCAGCAATTGAAGCGGGTACTACGCTTACTCAAGTCACCAATGATTATGCAGGATCGAGCCGACCTCTAGGGCTGAAGTATGACATTGGGGCTTACGAATTTTTCAAGTAGAAAAGAGCGTCTTAACGCAGAGGATGCAGAAGTAATTGCAAAGGACAAAAGAGTAACTATAACTCTTTGCATACCTTTGCACTTCCTGCGCGGATATTTGCATTAAAACAATTCCCTGTATTGGGATTCTGCGAAATAGAAATTTATTTCTTCTGGCAGATTTATTGGGCAATTTCCGGTAAATATTAACCAAGTTAGAAAGGTTAATTAGACTGTTGTTTGCCGTCGAGAAACCGTTAACTATTTCTAGGCATGAAAAAACAAAGAGTTTTCCTTATTCTGCTTTTTTCTCTGTTTTTAGCCGTTTCCATATTTAGTGGAACAGTTTCGGCAAAGGGTTCAAAAACCAGAAGCGTTCGCAACATTCCCGGCTGGACTATGACATTTAACGATGAGTTCAACTCCGGTACCCTCGATAAATCAAAATACGTCCGATACTGGGGTAAACCAAGTACAGGAGGGGCGGTTTCGTGGTGGAATGGAGACTCAGCACTCATCGTACAAGACGGATATTTGCGCCTCAAAATTGCCAAAGAAAACGTAACCAAAAATGGAATTCTGTATCCTTACACTGCTGGGGGTTTTACCCAACTAACAGCACAAACCTACGGACGTTGGGTAGTCAGGGCGCGTATGCCTCAAGGTGCAGGCACTCAAGGCTACATTTCTCTGTGGCGGAAGGACTTTAAATGGCCCCCAGAAATCGACTTTGCTGAAGTCAGGGGAAGCTTGCCAAACGAAAACATCTTTACGCAGCATTATTCAGCATCAGGTAAACACAAGACTGAAGTTTCTAAGCTTTATGAATCAGACTACACCAACAAGTTTCACGAGTACACGGTGATTTGGGAACCCGGAAAATTGACATGGCTTGTCGATGGTGTGCAAAAGTTTACTACCACACAAAAGTTTCCGGCTTTTCCAATGGTGCTGTCAGTGGGGGATCTTGTCGGTGACTGCGGCAGCTTTTCAGGATGTCCTCAAACAACGAATGTGTTCCCGACTTACTTGGATATTGACTATATCCGCATCTATAAAAAGGCGTGAGATGCTTCTTAGGTGTGTGGGATTGGTAATGGGTAATGGGTAATAGGTAAAGTAGCTCTGAATACCCATTACCTAGAATCTATTAACAGCTACTGGACGAAGGTAAGGTTGTGGATCTTGTGCCACCCAGCCTAAATTAGAGTTGTAGCGCAACTCAAAATGCAGATGGGGTTTGTCTAAATCAGGGAGTCCTGTGGAACCAACTGTTCCCAGGACATCTCCCTGGTTAACTTTTTCGCCAAGACTTACATCAATTGTGGCAAGGTGGGCATAACGGGTTTGACGACCTCCGGAATGATTAATGACTACTAAATTTCCGTAATTTCCGCGATCGCCAGCAAAGGCTACAGTCCCCGGATCTACTGCCAGTACAGGTGTCCCAGTTTCGGCTAACAAATCTATACCGCTATGAAAAGCGACTTCATTGCTAACAGGATTTATCTGCCAGCCATAACCAAGCGCGATCGCTGCCGTTGTGGGTAAGGGATACTGGGCTAGTTTCCGGTTATTACGTCCAGCGAGACTTGGAGGCGACCAATTTACCCCAGGTACAAATACAACTCTAGGATTTTTCTGGCAACCGTTCACCTCATATAGTACATCCGCCCGGATTCGGTAGGTTTTGGCTACATCTTCCCAAGTTTTCCCGGTAGGAACTTGGACGCGAATGCCATTGTAGGGAGGAATCAAAATTTCTGCCCCTACTGGTGCTTTGCCTCGTCGTAAAGACGGGTTCATTCCCATGAGGGTAGCAGAGATGAGATTGTATTTACTGGCAATGCTTTGCAGAGTTTCACCAGCGACAACTGTATGACGAGTCACGCGATCTAGGGCTGGCTTTGGGCAAAGTGATTCAGTTATCCCTGGTGTTCCCTGGATTGACGGGGGGGGTGCAGGGAAAATCTCATCAGCGACAGCTGAATTTTCCGACATTGCTAGAACAAGGCAAAAAGCCATTCCTACGAAGGTAGGCATCTTGCCCATCCTAGAATTTGGAAGGGAAACAGGAAAAAAAAACCGGAATTTTTGCCTGTCACTTGTTGCCTGTTGCCTATTCATAAAACTCGTAAAATGCTGGGAATACTGTCTATGGTATCCAGGGTACGAATTTCATTCAGGGCTTGTCTAAAATTTCCTTCTCGGACATCGTGAGTAACGACGACAATTTCGGCAAGTTCGTTATGAATGCCAGTCTGGACAACGGATTCGAGGCTAACATTGTGGTTGCCGAAACTTGTTCCCAATTTGCCAATTACCCCTGGACGATCCAAGGTCAGAAACCGGGCGTAAAACCGCGTTACTAGCTCATCTATCGGCGCGATCGCGCAATAATCTTGATGGGAACAACTTAATAGTGGATGAAGCATCTGCGCGTTGGGAGTGCTTTTCAAAACGGCGGCAATATTTAAAATATCCGACACAACGGCGCTGGCAGTGGGGCCAGAACCCGCACCCCGTCCGTAAAACATTACTTGCCCAATCGGTTCGCCTTCTACGAGGATAGCGTTGTAGACACCACTGATACTGGCGAGGGGATGCGTCTTAGGGACAAGGGTGGGATGAACTCTTACTGACAGAGGGGATTGCTTTGATTCTTCCTCCAGTCCCCGTTTTGCGATCGCTAGTAATTTAATTACAAACCCTAATTTTTCTGCGTAAGCAATATCTGCTGCACTTACCTTAGAAATTCCCTCACAGTAGACCTCTGGCAGTTTAATCCGTCCCCCAAACGCCAAGGAAGCCAGAATCGCTATCTTATCGGCGGCATCTAAACCGTCTACATCAGCAGTTGGATCGGCTTCGGCGTAACCTAGTTGCTGGGCATCTGCCAAAATATGGCCAAATTCTCCCCCCTCAGTTTGCATCCGGCTGAGAATGTAGTTAGTTGTGCCGTTAACAATGCCTGTGACCGAGTGAATTCGGTTGACACCTAGCGCCTGCTTCAGGGGTTGAATCACCGGGATGCCGCCGCCTACAGCTGCCTCTAGCATCACATAAACACCCGCCTGATTAGCAGCGGTATAAATTTCATCTCCGTATCGGGAAATTACTGCTTTATTAGCAGTGACTACGTGCTTACCACTGGTGATCGCTTTTAATATTAGCGATCGCGCTGGTTCCAATCCCCCAATTACCTCCACCACAATATCAATATTTGGATCGCTGACTATACTCTCTAAATCCGTTGTCAGGAGGGCTTCTGGCAGTTGTACAGGTCGGGGTTTGTCAAGCGATCGCACTCCCACTCGATAAATCTCTATCTCAGAAAGCAGCGGATGACGCGATCGCGGATCTAGCAAAATCTCCGCCGTACCCATGCCGACTGTCCCCAGTCCTAATAAACCAATTTTGAACGTCACAGCTCTTTAAACTCAAATTTATCTCATATATAGCCTACAAGCGTTCATCAACATTCTGGAATATTGCTCGCGAAAAATGTGGTTTATATCCCCTAGGTGCCTTCTTGCCAAGCCAGCAAAAATATGCTTAAACAGATGGGTTGGTCTAGTTTACTGATTTTGACGGTTGCTAGTGTGCCAGCAGTTAGCCAAAGTCTAACTGTGCAGGATGTTCCCAATCCCCGCCGGACTTATGGCGGCTGGGTTACAGATGCCGCCAATATGCTGAGTCCTGAGACTGAAACAAAAATTAATTCTCTCATTTCCCAGCTAGAAGCCCAAAATGGTACTGAATTAGCTGTTGTCACAGTGGCGCAGACTCAGCCCCAAAAGACTCCTAAAGCATTTGCCACTGCTTTGTTTAATAACTGGGGTATTGGCAAAAAAGACCAGAATAACGGGGTGCTGCTGTTAATTTCTCAAAGCGATCGCCGAGTCGAAATTGAAACCGGGTATGGCGTTGAGTCAATTCTGCCTGATGCGCGGGTAAGCAATATCATCCAGCAAGAAATTACACCCCGCTTTAAAACGGGCGACTTTAATGGCGGCACAATGGCTGGAACGCAAGCGTTAGTTGTAGCTTTAAAGGCTTATCAACCGCAAATTGTTTCTGCCGATCGTAATTTTTTGGTTGAAATTGTCGGTTTTGTGGTGATAGGCGGGATAATTTTCCTTGTCGTGCTGGCAATCCTCCGTAGTCTGGTTCGCTGGTTCAACCGTCCGGTGTTAATGGAACCGACAGGGCGATCGCGTAGTTCCAATCTTTGGGGTTGCTCTCAAAACGTAGCTTGTTCGGTTTGCTCTCAACTGATGCAAAAACTAGACTCAACTGTAGTGCTACCTTACCTGAGTCAAGCCGAGCAAGTTGCCCAAAACCTTGGTAGCGTTAAATTTGAAGGTTGGCAATGTTCCAATTGTTATCCGGATCTAACCGGATCGGGAATCCATATTCGCGGCTATATTACGGTTTTTAACCGATTCAGCAATTGTCCCACTTGTCAAGAACTAACTGTCGAACGTAGCGATCGCATTCTGCAATCTGCCACCATCCACAGTCAACGCATCCGCCAAGTTACTCAACGATGTCACTGCTGTTCTTATTCCTGGGAAACTGAGGAGACAATTCCTTGTGTATCTCCCCCTCCTGTCACCACTCAGACGATGAGCGCCAGCACGTCCACTGCTTGCACATCAAGTACCGAAAGCTACAGCGGCTGGAGTTCTGGTAGCAACAGTGACACTACCAGCAGTATTAGTTCCGACACTAGCAGCAGTAGCTGGAGTTCAGGCACCAACAGTGACACTACCAGCAGTATTAGTTCCGACACTAGCAGCAGTAGCTGGAGTTCAGATGTCAGTAGTTATAGCACTGACTGTAGCAGCAGCGATTTTGGCGGCGGCAGTAGTGGCGGCGGCGGTGGCGGTGGCGACTGGTAGCCGCAGGTAATTAACGCCGGAAGGGGCCTGGATTGAGCAAGTTTACTTCACTAATTTTGATGATGTAGGGGTGAAACTTACTTTTGTCGTAGGAACCCACCCAAATTCCATAAGTACCAGGTTGCCATTGTCCAGCAAGCCCAGGATTTTTCCCTTGATACTCATCGTTGCACCAACTGCCACCAGGGCCTTTGATGACTATGGTTGTGTCTTCGGGGCTTTGGACTTCGATTGCTAGATAGTTAAAAAACGAAGTCAGAACCACTGTATGGTCAGGCTTTTCGTCTGTAAAACCAACACAAGGCCCAGTGGCGGTTTCTTGGCGACCAGCGATTTTTGCTGCTGACACTTCACCGCCGCTAATGCCGCGAATGGTCAGGGGGTCAGGAGAAAACCTGGGGCCAAGGGTGACATTCTCGAATATGGGGGGAGATTGTACTGACTGGGCTTGCACTTTGGAAAGGCTAATTAGCCCAAGTGTTATCAGGGCTAAGCTGGTAAAGGTTGCCCTGACAGGCTTTCCTAGTAATCGTTCCCTTAGATTGGGTACGGGTTTGTACATCCTCACTACTCTACCAAAGGCACCTTGGTTATTAGACTTATTCATAAATTGGTGTAGTATTTTAGCGGGACGGGGTTTCAATACCTATTAAGGATTGAAATTAGCAGTGACGCGCCTCTCCCAGACTGAGTTCCGCAGAAAAAGGCAAAAGATTAAAGAAAAAAGGCAAAAAACAATTTCTTTCTGTTGCCTTTTGCCTTTTTACTTTTTACTTTTCCAGCGCTTGGTTTAAGCGCAACTTATCCAGTCCCCGTTGATTCAATATCGCCCAAGATTCCATCAGGTCGGGGCCGTGAAGTTCTCCGGTAAGGGCGGCTCTGAGACTTCGCATCACTAACCCTTTCTTCAGGTTTTTCTCTTTTGTCACCTGTTTGATGATGTCTTGAGCTACCTCTACGCTTAGAGATTGATGATTTTCTAAGGCATTCAGAATCCCAGAAAAAGCGGTATCACTGCCTTCTTGCTGTAATTGGGTTAGTGCTTCTTCGCTGTAAGCTACGGTTTGGCTAAAGAAAATTCGACTCATCTCGACTGCATCTTGCAACCGAACCAAACTTGCTCCCAACAGGGAAGTCAGCTTTTCTAGCCAAGGGCGATCGCTTACCGGATCGAATTCATACCCCGCTTCTTGCCAATAGGGAATCAACTGCTCTAACAGCTCATCCACTGGCATTTTGTGCAGATACTGACTGTTGAGCCAATTCAGCTTATCCCAGTCAAACTTCGCCCCAGCCTTGTTGACGCGCTCAAAGCTAAACTCTTTAGCCGCTTCTTCCAGGGTAAAGATTTCCTTAGTCGAGTCTGGCGCTGTCCATCCCAGCAACGTCATGTAATTGACTAAAGCGGGAGCCGTGTAGCCCATCTTTTTGAAGTCGAAAATGGAAGTCACTCCATCTCGTTTAGACAATTTTTGACCGGTTTGATTCAAAATCAAAGGCGTGTGGGCAAATTCCGGTACAGTCGTTCCCAGCGCTTCATATAGCAAAATCTGTTTGGCTGTATTGGCGATATGATCTTCGCCTCGGATGACATGGGTGATTTGCATATCAATGTCATCCACCACTACTGCCAAATTGTAAAGCGGCTGACCAATAGGATTATCTGACGCACGCGCAATCACCATGTCGCCGCCAAGATCGCTGGCTTTCCAGCTCACTCTTCCCCGCACCAGGTCATTCCAGGCAATTTCTCTGTCATCATCTATTTTGAAGCGAATCACCGGGCGGCGACCTTCTGCTTCATAGGCAGTTTGCTGCTCTGGTGTCAGGTTGCGGTGGCGGTTGTCGTAGCGGGGAGCTTCTTTTCTTGCTTTCTGAGCTTCCCTCATTTCCTCCAGTTCGCCTTCGCTGGTATAACAGCGATAGGCAAAGCCTTTATCTAGCAAGGTTTGAATGGCTTGCCGATAGAGATCGAGGCGCTTTGATTGAAATAGTGGCCCTTCATCCCAATTGAGCCCCAGCCAGCTCAAACCATCAAGGATGTTCTGAGTATATTCGGGGCGCGATCGCATTTCATCTGTGTCTTCGATTCGCAGAATGAATTTGCCACCATGATGTCGAGCAAACAGCCAGTTAAATACAGCCGTTCTCGCCGTACCAATGTGTAAATTTCCAGTAGGACTTGGTGCAATCCGAACTCTAACGGTCACAGCTTACTTCTCTTGTTATCTTTCTATATCTGTTCTACCTAATAATAGGCGTAGGGGTGGGTTTCTTTGCCCACCCCTACTTTTTACGGGACTGACGGGGCTCGAACCCGCAACTTCCGCCGTGACAGGGCGGTGCTCTAACCAATTGAACTACAGTCCCTTATTTGGCTCCGTTTTTCAAGCCAGAATCTATTATTGCAACTCTAAACAAGTTTGTCAATAGGCTTAAAAAAGAATTTTTAAGCAGCAGTCCAGAACCCTTCCCAAACCCCGTCCCCGCCGGCGGGGACGAGGCTTTAAGAAGGAACAAAGGCTCTCTTTTCGCTAGCAGGGAGGGTTTACGAGCTGTGGACGCGGCGCTTGAGTTGGAGTCCTACAAGTGCGAGAAAAGCAAAAGATGCGATCGCGCTCGGTTCCGGAACTGCACGAGGTGATGTGGTCTTGACACCAAAAGCTAGGATCTGAGTGAACTGAGTATCGCTAAAGTTGTTGTCGCTGACCACAATCAACGACTTTCGCCCATCTGCCAAATCTGGGCCAAAGGTCAGACCTTCAATATTATCTAAAGTCAATTTTAATTCCGAGAAATCAAGCAACAGCTCTTTCTTTGCAGTTTTGATAGTCTTAATGTCAATCTGGCTGAGGCTGTTAATGTTGCTGATGTCAGTAGCTTTTTCTAAAGATACCTCAAACAGCTTAATAGTATTTCCCACTCCTACCGAGAAAGACCGTTCTAAACTGAGGAATGTATTATCATCAACAGCTAGTAAATCAACTAATCCATTAGTTTTAAAATCTGTAGCCGGAATCGGTGCTGCTGCCACGGACTCGGTTACATATAAAAATTCTGCTACTGGCTTTCCTGCGCTCAGGTCGTACTTTAAAATCCGGGAAGGGCTGCTAATATTAATGTCAGCGGCGGCACCATCCTGAAACAGAGCATTCTCTGTAGCTGTAAACAAGTATTTTTGATTTGGTGTCAGCGTCAGGCTTTCAAAAGCTAAATTGTTGCGAATACCACTACTTTTATCGGCGGTGGGAAAGAACTTTTCAGGAACAGGTAAAGCCTTTAATTGCTGTCCAGATAAGGAAAACTCGTTAACGAAAGGATTGATTAATTGATTGGCATCTCCTTCAGAAGAAATAAACACAGTTCCATTGCTAGTAAGGGCTATACCTTCTGGATCGAGACTTAAAGCAGGAAAAGGCTGATTATTTTGATTTAACAGGGAAGTAACTTCTAAAGGAGTTACTTCCCCCTGTTTCAAAACCCCGTCACTGATATCGATCTGGAGCGTGTAGAACCTAGCCGGATTAAACTGACTGCGGTCATCGGAAATACTGTAATAAACATTTTTAGTCGGATCATAGGTAATTCCCGATAACCCTCCCAGTTGTGTTTCCTGAAAAAAGGTTTGAGTGGGAAAGGTCGATTGTCCTAAAAAATCTACTCCTGTAATCGTAACTGCCCCAGAGGGATGCGCTGCGATTATGGCAGTGGTGAATCCACCGACTAAACCTAGAGAAATTTTTCTTAATGGCTTCAAAAATCTGGTAATTTTCTGCATGACAGTATGGTGAAAATGTGTTAAGCAAATCACACAGTACCTTATCAACATAAAGATAAGATTTTCTTAAGAAGAGGTTATTGAAGAGACAGCTATACCAAATCTTTAACTTTATAAGGATTTTGTAAAGGAGTAGGATGGGCAATACCTACTCTACAAATCCTGCAAAAAGTTTACCAGCCAATCTTTAAGGTGATGGGTGGCGCGGCAATCATCTTCGTTGTAGCGAATAATGGTATCAAGGAAAGTGCGATCGCCTGTTTTCAACCATTGGTCATACCAATATATTGACAACTGTCCATTAGCTCCCGGATCGCGCCACTCAAAGCCTAGCCAATGGGCAATTGGTTTGAGGGCGTAACTTTCCACAGGCATTGTTACCGTAGTTGTTACCCACAGATGGGTGTCAACAAAGCGGGACAAAATAGTTTCTCTCACCTCTCGCGGCGTGTTGTAGCACTTAGCCAGCCGCTTGACGGTCAGGACTTCGTAATCGCAGAAATGGAAAATGGGGGCTTGAGGATAAGCTGTCACCAAATCTAAAAATTGTTGCCAGATTAAGCCTTCCGAAGCTGGTTGTTCTGCTACAAAGGGATGAAACATTTCAGTTTTGGCTTGGCGATCAACAACCAAGACTCCTAGCAGATAATCAAGATCCAGCCCCGGCTCTGCCTCAATATCAAAATACAATTCTATGGGGGAAGCGAGTAAATCTTTGGGGATAGTAAACTGTTGGGCGGAACTTGTCAAAGGCATTGCTTGATTTGCGATCGCGCATTGGGCTTGGCAAATCAACAATTGTGCCGCCTCCTCCCCCAAAACAGGCTCTAACTCAGTAAAATCAGCATTAGCCAGCAACTCTACACTCGTTAGTCCAAGCGATCGCAAATACTGGTAGCGGCTAGGCGTAACACCCGCAAGTAAAGAGATGTGCTGTTGAGATTTCGCCACGCCATAGCACTCGTTCAACCAAGGACAAAGATTGCACCGATGACGAGAAATAAACACCTCTGGCTCTTGCTCTTGAAGCAGCATTTCGATACATTCAAGGCAAACCGACTGCATCTGAGGCAGGCATTTACTCAAATTTACCGTAAAGTGAGGGTTTGGGCGACGCAACATTAACCAAGCTTGACTCGGCAAAACTCCCTGCATAGTTGCCAGTAGCAAAGCGTGATAAGCAGCGACAATTTGATATTCTTGCTTAGGACGCTTACCCAGATGAATGTCAGTGGGGACGTAAATCCAATCTCCAAAGATAGACTGTCCTGGTTGTTTAACCAACAAATCGGGACGACTTATTAGAGAAATTCCCGGCGGTAATTGGTCATTGGTTTCCGCCGTTGTCTCGACAAAATACTCCTGTGCTTCCCCAAAATCTGCCAGCAGCACTCCTCGGTAAATTAGTTCAACGCCTTGTTGCATCAATACCTTAGTGGCATTTGCACCTGCGTCCCAATCTCCGTAAGGAAAATTTGGTTTATGATAAGTTCGTCCTGCCAGAATAGTTTGCTGTAGAGCATACCGATCCTGTTGCAGTTTGGCACGAAAATCATTCTGAAAATCCTGTTTGATAGGATCTCCGTATACATCTAAAAAAGCTCGGCGACTACAGCGTTGGTAGTGCCGCAGCATCTCAACAGTTAGCAGCATAACTTCAAGCTAACAGAGATTAAGGTAGCTGCGTTTCCTAACACAACTTTTTTATCCCAAAAATAGTAGATTGATGACAACCCAATACTTTGCCGTCCTTACTACTGGTCTTTTCTCCCTTGTCCTTAGCGTCTAAAGCGCTAACGCGCATGGCTAACGCTAATGCGGTTCTTTTTTTTTAATCTGAGCTTATCTAGCCAGAAAAGTACAGAATGAAACAACCCTACCTTAAAAGGTGGATAACTCTATAAAGTTATATAGTGACGCAAACTCATGTCCAATTTACAGAAAACCAAGGACTCGCTGGAGAGTCATCGCCAGCAATTTCCAGCTTTGGCGAATAAAGCGTATTTCAATTATGGCGGTCAAGGCCCGATGCCCCAAGCGGCTTTGGATGCAATTTACCAGTCGTATGAATACGTGCAGCGTTCGGGGCCATTTTCGACAGAGGTCAACGCTTGGGTTATAAAGGAGGCGAATGAAACCAGAAGCGCGATCGCCAAATCCCTCAACGTTCCGCCGGAAACTATTACTCTAACTGAAGATGTCACCGTAGGCTGCAATATCGCCTTGTGGGGTATCGACTGGCAAACAGGCGATCGCTTACTGATTTCTGACTGCGAACACCCAGGCATTATCGCAACTGTACAGGAACTTCAGCGGCGTTTTGGCATCGAAGTTGACTGCTGTCCCCTAATGGCGACGTTGAACGAAGGCGATCCAGTAGCAGCGATTACCGATCATCTGCACCCGAAAACCAAAATGGTAGTGCTGAGTCATCTTCTGTGGAACACCGGACAAGTCTTACCGCTGGCTGAAATTGCTGAGGCGGTACGCCAGCATTCCAATAATCATCAGCCTGTAAGAATTTTGGTAGATGCGGCTCAATCTGTAGGTTCTTTGCCACTAAATTTAACAGAATTAGCTGTTGACTTTTATGCCTTCACTGGTCACAAATGGTGGTGTGGGCCAGAAGGCGTTGGCGGTCTTTACGTGCGACCGGAAGCCTTAGAAAGCTTAAATCCTACCTTTATTGGTTGGCGCAGCATTGTTATCAGTAAATCTCTACCCTACAGTTGGCAACCGGACGGGCGAAGATATGAAGTAGCAACATCCGCCTATCCACTTTACGCTGGCTTAAGGGCAGCGATCGCGCTGCATCAGCAATGGGGAACTCCAGAGGAATGTTATCAACAAATCCGAGATTTGAGTAAATATATCTGGCAACGTTTAGCTGAAATTCCCACCATCAAATGTCTGCGAAATGCACCACCAGAATCAGGTCTTGTCTCCTTCAAACTTACAGACAAACCAAACCATCAAAAGTTAGTAGAATTTTTGGAAACACAAGGCATACTTGTGAGGACAATCAACAATCCAGACTGCGTTCGCGCCTGCGTTCACTATTTCACCATCCCTGGAGAAATTGATCGCTTAGTTGAAACAATTCAAGAATTTGATGGCTAATAGCTAATGATCAATTTCCAGTCTGTACTTAATCATTAGCAGCCCTAAACCATTTATGAAATCTTCCGTCTTTCTTCTTTCTTTTCCTAAGCGCAAAGCGCTGGCTCCGCCAACGTGGTGCATTAATTTTTACAATTACTGCATGGATTGCCATATTAGCCATTCCCAATGACCCATCCAATTTTATACGTAGCGATCACGAATCACGGCTTCGGTCATGCAGTCCGGGCGGCATCCGTCGCAGCGGAAGTACAAAAACTGTATCCCGAAATTTTGCTAATTCTAGTAACAACAGCACCGCGCTGGTTGCTAGAATCTTACATTACAGGAGATTTCATCCATCGCCCTCGCGCTTTTGATATTGGGGTTGTGCAAGCTGATAGTTTCGCGATGGACAAAGCCACAACTTTGGAAAAATTGCGAGAGATTCGCGCCCAAGAAAAATCTATAATTGCTGGAGAAGTAAGTTTTATTCGCCAAAATCGAGTAGGTTTAATTTTGGCAGATATTCCCCCTCTAGCAGCATCAATTGGGAAAGCTGCGGGAATTCCTTGTTGGATGCTGAGTAATTTTGGCTGGGATTTTATTTATCGGGCGTGGGGAGGGGAATTTCTGGAAATTGCTGATTGGATTAGCGAATGTTATCGAGGATGCGATCGCTTATTTCGTTTACCCTTCCACGAACCCATGAGTGCTTTTGGCAATATTACAGATGTTGGCTTAACCGGAGGTAATCCCCGCCACAATCCCGACGAACTGCGAGCTAAATTTGGAATTACAGCACCAAAAGAGCAAACCATCTTACTGACTTTCGGCGGCTTAGGTTTGCAAGAAATTCCCTATGACAACTTGCAGCAGTTTCGCGATTGGCAATTCGTCACCTTTGACCGAAATTCGCCCGATTTCCCTAATTTAGTCAAAATTAAAGACCAGTCTTACCGCCCAGTAGATTTTATGCCCCTGTCTGGGCGAGTGGTTTCCAAGCCAGGATATAGCACCTTTGCCGAAGCTTTGCGGCTAGGAGTACCCCTGGTGACGTTAACACGAGAGGGCTTTGCAGAAGCGCCATTGTTACTTGAAGGTATTCAAAATCATGCGTATCATCAAATTCTGAAACCTGCTGAGTTTTTCCAGAGTAACTGGGAGTTTCTGCGTCAACCTTTGCTTACACCCCGCCAGTCTCAGATGGTAGCAACGGATGGAACGGAAGCGATCGCGCAGACCATCGTCAGCTATTTCCAAAATCGTTAATACTTTTTCCCGCTATGAAGCAATACCAACAACTGCTTAAATTTCAAACCCCCGGCAAATCTTTGCACAAAATAACGCCCAAAATTCAAGCTATTGTCGCCGATTCGGGCGTACAAACTGGACTTTGCACCCTATTTTTACTTCATACCTCAGCTAGTCTAGTCATTCAAGAAAATGCCGATCCAGATGTTCTCAAAGATTTAGAAAATTTCCTCTCCAAACTCGTCCCGGAAAACAGCCACTACTTCCACAGCACTGAAGGGCCAGACGATATGCCAGCTCATATCCGCACGGCGCTGACTCATACTTCTGAAAACATCCCCATTGCCAGAGGAAAATTACTGCTAGGAACGTGGCAGGGAATTTATATTTGGGAACATCGACAGCGCAGCCAATATAGAGAGTTGGTTGTTCATATAAACGGTGACTAATAATTTTTTTAAAGTCGGCGATCTATCGCTTGCTCCGGGCGTTCAATAGTGCCACTTTCTACAGTTAATTCCTCGTCAATAGGTAGTAATTTTACAAGCTGTAAAGCCAGGAGAATCAGATAGAGAGGATTGAGCAATAAATAGCGTTTCCAGAGGCGTTTTGGTTCCTTACAAAGACGGAACAGCCATTCTAAACTAGCCCATTGCATCCAAGCTGGAGCTTCTGGAATGTTGCCTGAATGAAAATCAAAAGCAGCACCCACAGCAATTATGGGACACTTTAGCTGATAGCGATGCTCAAAAGTCCATGCTTCCTGGCGAGGACAACCCAAGGAAACAAAAACAATTCCTGCCCCAGATTTGCGGATTTCTTCGGTGTATGCGGCATCTTCTTCTGGTGTCAAAGGACGGAAAGGAGGGGAAATAACACCAGCAATTATTAATTCAGGAAATTTTTGTTTAAGCTTAATTTGCAGACTCTCCAAAACTGTTTCTTTGGAGCCATATAGAAAAATACTGATTCCTTTAGCAGCAGCTTGTTCGCAAATTTGCAACATCAGCTCTGGCCCTCGAACTCTGTCTGCGAGTACCTCTTCGTCACTATTACGAAGAAGATTTAGCGCCCAGCGCACAGGTTGACCATCAGGAGTAACAAGGGTAAAACGCTTCAGCTGTTCCCCATAACCATCGGGATCTAGATAAGCGGAGGTAATGCTATGGACATTAGTGGCTGCTACTGTACAAGATTGATTTAATTGGGCGCTTTGAATAATAAAATCTGTGCTTTCTTTATAGTTAGTCCGGCTAACGCCAATTCCCAATACATTAGTCTTACTTGGAGGTGAAATAAAAGTGCGGATGTTCATCTTCGTCTTGAAATTATAGATATTTTTCATGGCAATCATAATTCACCTCTGGTATTTAATGTTTTGCTTACTGCAACGTGAGTGATATCTAATATTTTTGAATTTTGATAGGTCTATTATCCTCGATATAATTGGGTAAGTAATCCAGCCGCTTTTGCTATGGCAGGAACTAATTTCCAGTGTTTATTAATTCATCGTTACTATATATAAATTATTAGCTATACCTTTCTCATTTACATCGGCAAAATTGCTGAAATTAGCACTGTTAAACGAATTGCCGATATAAAATTCTACCTTTAGAAAAAAGCCAGATAACATTACCTGAATTTTGTATTGTTTTGGTAAAAAAACTTTACTTTTAGTGCGCTACGCGCTGCGTGTAGATGAGCGAACAACCTAACTTAGGACGGTATATCCGCCAAGCAACAGCGATCGCCTACGCAGAGGCTTCTAGCCAAGTAGAAAAATTAAAAATTAGATTACACCCTCTTCGCAGACAAGTTTACGCGAGATGGCAGAGGCAAGATATGCGTGAAATCACTGAATCTGTCCAGAAGCGATCGCAAAGATTCAGTGATGCTCCCCACGCATTCGAGGATGGATTTTAGGCAGGATGATAGCAGGCAGTTTAACAAAAGCTTTTTTAGTCCGGATCGGCATTTTGGCTTAGCGATCGCTGCCCCTGGTAATGAACTGCATCGATCTCATGCCGTTTCTACATCAGGTGTTGTCCAAAGGTAGTTGCTCCTCTACCCTGAGGAGTAGAGAACAAAAAACTCCAATCGCAAGTCTTTATTGAGTGAACCTAGACATCAAAATTTCTCAAGCTATCCACAACTCTTATCCGGTAACAGCAGATTGACAGTTGTAGATACAGGACAGACAGTAAGCTTCACTTTTTTGGAAAAAAGGATTTATAACACAGGAGCAGTATCATGAATGTATCTGAGTATACAGTAAGAAATATTAGTCTGGCAAGCTGGGTTTCGATTCCGCAACAAGAAGTTACCGTCAACGCAGCCCCCAAAGCGAAAGCAACTGCCAAGAAGCCTTTTGAACCCCTCAAACCATTACGCCAGTGGATGGATAACTTACAAGTGCGCGACGCAAAGCTTGCTCATCGCCTCTGCAAAATGATTCCCGCCCAGTGTCCGTTTGAGCGCGATGTCAAATTATTCAGTAAAGTTCTGTTCCACATTCCACCCATGTGTAAGCTAAACCCGCTTTATGATGAAGTAGTGGGTCTGCGTTTCCGGGCGCTGTGCTATCTGGCAGATGAGTGTGGAGAAGATATCGCCGCATACTGCTAAGATTTCATGGGACTGGAAAAAGGCACCATTGGATGTGCATAGTGACTGGATATCATGGCTATCATTGCCCTGAGAGGCTGGTATCTCCAAGAGTATGAGCCGATCAAAGAATTAGAGAAACGTCCCCACGATCTGCGGCTGAGCAAGAATAGCTTGCTGAAGTCGGGACTACGAGCAGATTTTTTAGACGACAGCCAGGATGTAAAAGGCTCAGAGTGGTTTAAGCGCTACCTAGAAGGAGAAACGGTCGAGTTTTATATCGAAGGTAGTGGCGGCTATACAATCTCTAACATTGACCTAACGAGCCACGAGATTTATTTCACCAAACAAGCGGTGATGGCGAATTTGGAACCAACGATCTTCCTGTGCCATCAAACCGAATATACGGCATCTAGCGTTGCCCTGCGCGAGGGACTGGTTGATGCCCTGGAGACATTAAACACGCGATCGCGTCTACCTTTGACACTGGAAGAATCTGGTCGTCCCACGGGCGTCCCACATCGGCTCAGCAACACCCAGATGCGAAAAATCCGCAAATGTCTGCTATTTGTTGCCGATGGGACACCAGTGGCTGGCATTTCCAGGGAAGAGACGACCTTGTTAATTCCCAGCCCCAATGTTTGTGTAGAAATTGGTTACGCCTTGCAAAGCAAGCGTTCCGAACAACTTTTGTTAGCTCAAATGGAGCGAAATGACCTATCAGGGGAGTTTCCTTTTGACTTTCCCAACCATCAACAACTGTTATTCACCACAGCTTCAGAACTACGTCAAACTTTGCCCCCACTGCTGGAAACCCTGCTGCATCGGTTTAATTTGTTTTCCTAGTAGTAGTTCTTTGTCTCGCTACTAGGGGTCGCCTCCCAGCCTCGCTCTTTAGGCTTGTGCTTAGAAGAAGAGTCGAGACATAAGCCTCAATAAGCTCTTTCTGAGAACTTCCGTAGAAATCAGGTGTAATTTTCGACCGTTCTCGGCACATAATAATCAGGATGGATTGAAAATCGATCGACCATATGCCGAGAACTCCCACCGAATACGCCGTATACCTAATGATGGAAGGCGGTCATAAAGCTGAAGTGCGTTTTGCAACTATTCAAGAGTTTCAAAAATGGTACAGCGGCGAACTGATGCCCAAAGCCTCTTCAACAGACTTCATCAGCGTGCCGATAAAAAATGTCCAGGGTGAATACATGGTCGTGCGTCCGGTCAGCATTCGGGCAATCCGGGTGGAACCTGTCTTCGCCGGAAGTGTCGATAGAAGTGACTACGAATAACTATCGATTTCCCTTTTGGTGTAAGTAATGAGAAAGACATTTGCTTTGCTTTCCCTGAGTTTTGGTATGGCTATGGGAAGCGTCAGTTTGCCTGTCTTGGCTAATGTTCCCTCCCTCCCCCTGCGCCCGATAAACGCAAACTTGCTGAATCTCACCTGTTGTCGGTCAGATGCGCTGGGGTTGGATGACCAACTGTGGGGAAGGAACGGGAAAGCAGGAGACAAAAAGGCGCTCATCGCCTCTCTTGACAACAGTCTGCGCTATCTACAGACAAACGATGCAGCTGTTGCTTACCAGAAGTATCCGGTTCCGGGAATTACGCTTTCTCGTGTCCGCCGCTCATTGGTACGCTTTCGTCAGCTGGTTATCAATTCCCGAAACCCCGCCGAATTGCAAGCTGCTGTGAAGCGCGAGTTCGTCTTATACCAGTCTGTAGGCAAGGACGATAAAGGTAACGTCCAATACACCGCTTACTACGAACCAACCTACACAGCTAGTCGCCAGCAGACGGCAGAGTATCGCTATCCTATTTATGGGATGCCGTCGAACTTCCAGTCTTGGCCCAAACCGCACCCTACACGGGCTGAACTGGAAGGGGAAGATGGTTTGTTAGGGGCGAAAAGCCCACTAAGAGGGCTGGAAATAGCTTGGCTAAGCGATCGCTTAGAAGCATTCTTGGTGCAAATCCAAGGCTCTGCTCAACTCCAGATGACCGATGGCACCATAATGACTGTGGGTTATGCGGGGGGAACTGATTATCCTTATACCAGTGTGGGGAAAGAACTAGCCAAAGATGGCAAACTGCCTCTATCAGGTTTAACCTTACCTGTGCTGATCAAGTATTTCCAGCAAAATCCCCTGGAAATGAGTAACTATATCCCGCGCAATAGTCGCTTTGTCTTCTTCCGGGAAACCAACGGTGCGCCAGCGATGGGAAGCATTGGGGTGCCAGTAACAGCGGAGCGTTCAATAGCTACAGATAAGTCTCTCATGCCACCGGGAGCCTTAGCGCTAATTCATACGCGAGTTCCCTACTTTAATAGTCAAGGTCAGATTGAGCAGCGCCTAGTGAGTCGCTATGTACTTGACCAGGATAAAGGAAGTGCAATTCTAACTCCAGGTCGAGTAGATTATTTTATTGGTACTGGAAAAAAAGCAGGCGATCGCGCTGGTGTTACCGGCGGCAATGGGCAACTATATTACTTACTGCTTAAACAGTAAGTAGATTGGGTCGAGCAATAGCGAAACCCAACAAGCGGATGATTAAGGTTGGGTTTCACTCAACAACCCAACCTTAAATATGGCTTTATTTTTGCCTTTTGCCTTTCGATTTTTAGTAGGGTGGTTCACCATACTCAAATTCATCATCGTGGTAAACAAAAGAACTGGCAACACCCGCCATTTCCATCTTGGAAGTTTCCGCTTTCGGCTTTTCCTTCCCGAACTCTTCGTACTCTTCAAAAGTCTTACAAATAATCGCCGACTCCTCAGAACTAGAAGCAATCAGATAATCAGTTAAAGTTTTCGCTGTGGGATGCTCATAATCTACCGTACTAGCTACCAAAGCCGTATTTGAACCACTACCCCTTTCTTCCATCTCAATCAAGGGACAAAAAACGCCGTGAGCGTGAAATAGCGCCCCTTTCGGTGTTAGAGGTTGTTTGCGGTACTCAGCATAAGCCTTTTCCAATTCCCCAATAAATCCGCCTACTACTTGACCTTGCTTAATGTCACAGTAAGATTTGCTGAAGCTAGCACCAGCAACACCATTCAATGTTAATTGTAGTGGCGATTGATGGAGGAAATTTTTGTTTTCACCCACTAAAAAAATCAGGTGACGAGTGAAGGTCTTAAACTTTAGCTTATCTGCCAAGAAAGCGTCGTAGTTATCTTTTAGAGTACCTAGTTTTGCTCCACTTTCCCGATCTTTAACAGATAATGGCCCCCGTCGTACTATAACTATGCGTGGGGTGGTCGTGATTAATAGCGTTTCGACTCCGGTACTAAATTCATGCTGTACTTGCTGCCAATTTGCATCTGGAGTAAAGCCCACGGCGTTAGCATTATCCAGCTTAATTGCCAATCCGTGAGGTTGAATCCCACTTTTGCTGTACCGAGGATTGATCATCTGGCACCAAGGCAGCACTTGAGAAGGGGGGGCGTTGAACTTGTCGTCGTCGAAGTCGAAATTCGCAGATGCGTTCATTGTCTTAGGCATCGAAGTCTTGTGCTGATCAAGTTTACAAGTCGGTGAAATGTGATGGTGGGCCAAAGGCCACTTCAGGAATTGGCAATATAGCACAATTCTCTGGCACTTAAAGTAGACGATTCGATGGTAGCGCGGCGGGAGCTGCACGCCAACTTTGAGCCTCAACCGATGGCACAATACTCCTATGATTGACCACCATCACCTGTTGAAAGAACTCCTCTCCACCTTTTTATCAGAATTTGTGGATCTGTTTTTGCCGATGTCACAGCACACTTAAATCGTGACTCCCGGATTCTCCTGACTCCGGAAGTGTTTACAGATGCCACTTTTGGGGAGTAATACGAAGCTGATTTAGTTTTGCCAGCCCAATTTAGAGAGCAACAGTCTCTTTTTATCATTCATGTGGAACACCAGGGGCGTTAGGAAACGGATTTTAACAAGCGAATGTTCCGCTAATTCTTCCGACTGTACACGCCCTGCCTATAGCCGTACTCAGTCGATTGCATGGGGGGATTGCCCTCCCTGCTACAGGAAGCGTTACAGTTTAACTCTTCGGGAAGCTTGACGCGATCGCTTCTTTCTCCCAATCGCGATCGCACCCATACTCCCAAAAAATTATTTTTCCTGAACATAATTACTTTTCCCAATGTATAGTATCATTTACTACAGATATTTTTGCCAAAATGTCTTATATATGGCCAGGTTAAACGTGACGTGACAGCAAAGAAGAGTTAATATTTACTATCCTTTACAAAAGATATTGATAAAACGTGAGTTTTATCAAAATCTACAACATGGAAGCATCATTTGAAATTACCCTGCAAATGGTTTTAACCGTTATTGCAGGAATCAGCGCCCAGGTTATAGCCGAATATCTCCAGGTTCCCAGCATCGTCTTTTTGTTGCTATTTGGTATTTTACTGGGGCCAGACGGATTGAGCGTGCTACACCCTAACCAGCTAGGAACTGGTTTAGAAGTCATGGTTGCCCTCTGTGTAGCAATCATTCTCTTTGAAGGCGGGCTTAACCTGGAACTCAAAGAAATGGGTAAAGTTTCCGGTAGCCTGCGAAATCTGGTGACACTGGGGACGCTTATAACGCTGCTTGGCGGAGGCATGGCGGCTCACTGGTTGGGTGAATTTCCCTGGCCTATTGCCTTTCTCTACGCATCTCTGGTGGTGGTAACGGGGCCAACAGTAATCAGTCCCCTGCTCAAACAGGTGCAAGTAGACCGACAGGTGGCAACGCTTTTGGAGGGAGAAGGCGTTTTAATTGACCCAGTTGGGGCAATCCTTGCGGTCGTCGTGCTAGACACCATTGTGAACGCGGATACTGATCCGCTGGAAGCTTTCATCGGTCTTATTGTGCGCGTAGGCATCGGCGGCGGTATCGGCGTTGCTGGTGGTTGGTTGCTGGGTTTGATTCTCAAACGCGCCAAGTTTCTTTCCGAAGACTTGAAAAACCTGGTAGTTCTGGCTGGGTTGTGGGGTTTGTTTGGTCTGGCGCAGACAATCCGCAGCGAGTCGGGATTGATGGCAACAGTTATGGCGGGAATTGTCCTGGGTGCTGCCTCTATCCCAGAGGAGCGCCTGTTACGGCGCTTTAAAGGACAATTAACCATCTTCAGCGTCTCGGTATTGTTTATTCTCCTGTCTGCTGACTTGTCCATTGCCAGCGTGTTTGCCCTAGGGTGGGGCAGCTTGTTCACCGTGTTGGCGCTAATGTTTATCGTGCGCCCGATTAACATCGGCTTGTGTACGTTGAATAGTGGACTGAATTGGCGACAAAAGTTATTTTTATGCTGGATTGCTCCCAGAGGAATTGTTTCTGCATCTGTTGCGTCCTTGTTTGCCATTTTTCTGACACAGTATGGCATCAATGGCGGCGATTCCATCAAGGCGCTGGTTTTCCTCACTATTATAATGACCGTATTTTTCCAAGGGCTGACGGCGCGTTGGGTTGCCGCCTGGTTGCGAATTAACCCCCAGAACGCAACTGGGGCTGTAATTATTGGTTGTAGTCCCTTAAGCCGCCTGATTGCTCGTCTATTTCAAGAGCGAGGAGAATCTGTGGTGCTGATTGATACAGACCCCGAAGCTTGCAAAATTGCGGAACAGGAAAATCTGCGGGTGTTCTTGAGCAGCGGTTTGGATATGGAAGTTCTGGAAGAGGCGGGACTGGCTTCTATGGGAACTTTCGTGGCGATGACGAATAATGGGGAGGTTAATTTAGTGTTGGCGCAACGAGCAGCAGAAGAGTTTCGTCCGCCTCGCGTTTTGGCAGTCTTCCCGCAAGCCAATATGGCGACTAATAATACAAAGGTTCACCAAGCTTTTATTCCTCAGCTGTCGGTAAAGAATTGGAATCAGTACCTTAACGAAGGGCAGGTGAAGTTAGGTAAAACGACGCTTAGAGAAGATGGGTTGGCTTTTCAACAAGCTCATCTACAAGCCTTAATTCGTGCTGGGGAGCTAGTACCATTATTGTTTGAGAGAGAGCAGCTTTTCCAGGTGGTGCCAGCAGCAGAAGAGTGGCAGCCTGGAGATCAGATTATTTATCTGCTGCATGACCCTAGACCTAAACTGTTGAAGCGGTTATCGGGTGGGAGTCCCTCTTCTCGTCTGGCCTTGGAGAAGTTGCCAGAAGTGGAGGAAGTGCCGATTTCTGCGGTGGGTGTTGGTGTGGGGGAACTCAAGGTTGAGAATGCTGTACAGCCTCCTGTTTCTGGATAAAGACGAGAGACGAAGCAAGGCTGAGCCTCGTAACGAGCATTTTTTAATTTTTGTTGGTAAGAGTTAGGGAGTTTGAATCAATTTCTGCTTGAGTTAAATCTGGCTCTGAGGTTGAAGATATGGCTTTTAATTCCATTTGAAGCCGCGCTTGCTGTCTTTCCTGCACCAGTAGTGCGCCGAGATGGGTGATGGCGATCGCGATCGCGCTCACAGATAAAATGTAGCTGTGTATTGTATATAGATGTTCCACGGTTGCTGTGTTTATCGCGCCGCCGCCAGTAAGGATGTCTCGCAACTGGGAACCAATAAAAGGAATCGCTTCGATGGTTTGCAATTCGATGCTTAAACGCCAGTAGCCTAGCTGACTCCAATCGAGTATCATAGCTGTCCATGCCAGCGCGATCGCATTTAAAGTAAAGAAAATTACGCTAATCCACCCAGTTAACCAGCTATTTGTAAATTTCCTCCCTAGAAACATCACTACTATTTCGATTAGGGAGACTACAATTAGCCCATTTCCAGCAATATCGTGAACGTCGCGAATTAGCGAACCATTGGGAACTTCAGTCGCAATATTCTTTAAAGATTCGTAAGCGCCTCCCGCAGACGGTTCGTAGTAAAAAGCCAACAAAATACCCGTAAAAGCTGCACTCAAGCTTAATGTAAGAATAGAGACTGCCAGGATTGTCGCCAGCCGCCGGAAAATGAATTCATACTTCTCGGTATTCATCGTTAAATTTACTTTTCTTAACTAAAACTTTACATTTAGTAATATATTAACGATGGCATTGAGGGAAGTAATTGTTCTAAGTGCGTATATCTTCAGACAGAGTTTGAACAAGAGTGAGTTTAGGTTGGCCCTTGGAAGGAAACCCAACCCAATAAGTAAGTGGGATTAATTATTTGTAGGATGGGTTAGCGATCGCGTAACCCATGCAGATGTTAGGTTTCCTACGTCAACCCAACCTAGAAACTTTAATCTTCGAGAAAATGGGTTTCTCAAAACTGGCATCATGCCAAATACGACACCCAAGCCTTGAAAGGCTCTGGCGAACCGTACCAAATGCCGGGGGTTCTGGGAGAATGTTTCACACCTTCAATTACCAGATTGGTTGCTCCCTCTAGATGAGCAGCTTCAATCGGGGTAATCCCGTCTCCCCAGCTGTTACCAACTCCGCAAGTTAATTTATAACTGCTGTATGCTAGCCACTGGCCCGGACGCCTTGCACCGTAGATGGACTTACCAGCGACACAGACATAACGAACCTTTGGGTAAAAGGCTCCCGGATAGTTGATTTTGACAAAATCTAGATTTTTTTTAGTCCAGCGTTCGCCACTGATATGAGGCGTTCCTAATGTTACCAAAGTGGCAACATTGGGGTGAGCGTGCCAAAGTCCAGCGTCATCGGTGACATCTTTGTGAATCGAGTAAGGTGTTTCTCCCAGATAGATGCGGGAAATCCAGCCGCCTGCTGAGTGACCGATTAGGTTAATCTGAGAAACGTTGTATTGCTGCAACATTTGTTTTACCGTGTGGTCGAGTTGCCGCAAAATGGGAATCATCGACCGGCCTCCCACAGTGGGGAACCAATCCCGACCGCGCAAGGGGACTGTGACGGCGGGAAAACCCAGCTGTTGTAAAGATTGTTCTAGTTGACGGTAGGCGATCGCGCCTTCCAAATATCCGGGCAAAATGACTGTAGGCAACACGATTTTAAATTTGGGATTGTAAATTCTATTGTGCAACCAGGCATACTCTACGGTATTGGCATTGGCCCCGGCGACCCTGAATTGATTACTGTTAAAGGACTCGGTATTCTGAAACGAGTGCCGATAGTTGCTTTTCCCGCAGGCGTACAAGGTAAGCCAGGAATGGCTCAGCAGATGGTGGCACAATGGCTCAATTCCAGCCAAGTGCAGCTGGCTTTGAGTTTTCCTTACGTGCAGGATAATGACATTTTGACCCAGGCTTGGCAAGCAGCTGCCGAACGAGTTTGGCAATATTTAGAATTAGGCCAAGATGTCGCCTTTGTCTCGGAAGGCGATGTGAGTTTCTACAGCACGTTTACCTATTTGGCACAGGCGCTGCAACAACTGCATCCGCAAGTCGTGGTGCAGACTATTCCGGGAATTTGTTCGCCAATGGCGGCGGCGGCAGTTTTGGGCATTCCTTTGACGATTCGCGCTCAACGCTTAGTTGTGTTACCAGCGCTCTACACTGTAGGAGAGTTGGAAGCGGTGCTTGATTGGGCAGATGTGGTGGTGTTGATGAAGGTGAGTTCGGTTTACGAGCAGGTTTGGAAAGTGTTGCAGCAGCGCGGTTTGCTGGAGCAAGCTTATGTGGTGGAACGAGCAACTTTACCGGATCAGGTGGTTTATGCGGGGTTAAGACTTCGCCCTAATTTGAAGTTACCCTACTTTTCGGTGTTAATTGTCCAAGTCACTAAATCACCTAATTGAAGGCAACTGGCAACTTCTGAGCATTGGCTGCGGTCTTTCCTAAAGAGCCAGAAAATAAAATTAAGATTTCAGGTACCCTGGACTTTAAACATTGAGATTCAAATTCAAAATCTGAAACTAATATAAAAAGCGTGTGCATCTTTACGAGCGCGATCGCCTGCTATATAAGCGCGAATCATTTGACCTGATTCCCAGCCTATCCCATCGCTGAGGAGTGTAAAAAAAACCTGCTATGTCCCATCTATCATTCATTAAAGACCTGCCTGGAAAGGTTTCTCAACCGCCTGTGATTGCCGCCTTGGCTTCCTTGGGCCTTCACGGACTATTGGCATACACTCTGCCCAGTTTATCTGCATCGTCTAAGCCGGAGGAGCAGAAGCCGCGAGGAACTGTCAAAGTAGTGCAGTTAACTCCGGCAGAACAAAGCCGTATCCCGCAACTGGCACCGCCGCCTGTAGCGCTGCCTCTTCCTAACCCAACCCAGATGTTCCCGCCTTTGCCGCCGCCGTCATCTGACGCGCTGCCGCCTATCCCTAATATTCCCAATTATCCATCGCTGGCTGACGCTTTGCCGCCGCCTAGTGTAACAATTCCGTCTGATATTTTGCGGATACCGGGCGCGCCGCCTCAGATAAGAACAAGGGGAGATTCTTTCAAAATTTCAGCGGCTCCCTCCGGTGTACCTCGTTATACACCGCCAGATCCCCGGAAGTTTGACTGGCGCGATCGCATTCGTCAGTCTGAAAGACTGCCCTCTGGTGTCCAGTCTGAGAAGTTCGACATTTCCAAGCTTCCGCCACCTCCTTTTTCCCAGCCACAACCTTCTACTACTACTGAGGCACAATCTTCTCCTAATCCCGAACCACAATTTTCTCCTAATCCCGAACCACAGTTTTCTCCTAATCCCGAACAACGTTCTGCTACTACTGAGCCACAATTTTCTCCTAATCCCCAACCACCTTCTTCTGCTACTACTGAACCACAACCTCCTGCTACTCCTGAACAACGGACATCCCCGCAAGAGCTAGCGCAGGCGCGGGTATCGCAACTGCTGGCAGATCAACGACAGCGACGACAAGATTTTAAAGAAGATGAAATCAGCTCCAGTGATAACGACGGAAAAATAAAAGGCGCTCGTTGGTTGACAGAACGAGGAAAACGTAATTGGCAAGAGATGACAATCGTTGCCAGCTATCCTAAAGATGCCTGCTTCATGCAGCGTGAAGGCACTGCTAAGGTTGCAGCTTTGGCGGATTCTAATGGAAACCCAATCGGACAGCCGGATCTACTTCAGAGTTCAGGCGATCGCATCTTGAATAAAAAAGCCCAGGAGGTTGTTAAGAACTATAAATTTCAACCAACGGGTGAAGAACAAGCTTACATGGTGGGTGTGAAGTTTGACTACAACAAGGAAAGTTGTCCCCAGGTGAGTGCTGCGCCACGCGATCGCACTTCTACAAGAACTCCAGAATCCTCAAAACCGCAAGCTTCACCCAAACCGGAAGCATCAACAAAACCAGAAACTTCTACTAAACCAGAAACCGAAGCCAAACCTGAAGAGTTAAGCAGACCCAACGAGTCGCGCAAACCGGAAGCTTCTCCTAAACCGGAAACTTCTACTAAACCGGAAGCTTCTCCCAAGCCGGAAGCCGAAACAAAACCGGAAACTTCCACTAAACCGGAAGCTTCTCCCAAGCCGGAAGCCGAAACAAAACCGGAAACTTCTACTAAACCGGAAACTTCTACTAGACCGGAAGCTTCTCCCAAGCCGGAAGCTTCTCCCAAGCCAGAAGAGTCGCCTAAACCGGAAGCTTCTCCCAAACCGGAAGAGTCGTTTAAACCGGAAGAGTCGCCAACTCCAACGGAGAATTAAAAGAATCAGGGGTTAAGCATTTATTTAAGAGCGACATACAGCATAATAAACCCTTGAACTTTTGCAACTTCCTCTATGGCTTTGGATGCTTCATTTATGCCTCAGCTGAAGTCTTCAGCTAAGCGATTGTTCGATTTGTTGGATAAATTTACCCAGGCGCGAGTGCTGGTGGTTGGTGATTTAACTTTGGATGAATTTCTTACCGGACAGGTAGAAAGAATTTCCAGAGAAGCCCCAGTATTAATTCTCCGCCACGAAAACACCCGGCAAGTGCCTGGAGGTGGAGCCAATGCTGTCTATAATTTGGCGAAGCTAGGGGCGCAGGTGAAGGTGGCTGGACTGGTGGGGAAGGATGACCAAGGACAGGCGCTGCGTCAGATTTTTGAGACGGCTGGAATTGATACGAGTGGAATGTTACTCGATCCCCCGCGTCCAACGGTAACTAAAACGCGGATTTCTGGTCATGCGCGACAGTCGGTGACTCAACAGATTGTAAGAGTTGACCGAAAATCCGATGAGTTACCTGATCCAGATTTACAGATCCAGCTTGCTGAGTATATCCGGCAACAACTGGAAACGGTGGATGCTGTGGTTTGCTCGGATTATGGGGATGGCGTGTTCACCCAGCCTGTAATTGAGGCGGCGTTGTGTCATCGGCAAACGATTGTGGATGCCCAAGTAAGTCTCCAAAGATACCAAGGGGCAACGCTGTTTACACCTAATTTGCCGGAGGCTGAGCAGGCGGTGGGATATGCGATCGCTTCTCCCTCAGCCGTCGCCCAAGCTGGGCGCGACCTCCTTAACTTGACACAGGCGCAGCAAATGCTGATTACTCGCGGTGAGGAGGGAATGAGCCTTTTTGACAGCGATGGAACACAGCAGCACATACCAGCTTTTAACCGTACCGATGTATTTGATGTTACTGGTGCTGGTGATACGGTGGTGGCGGCGCTGACGTTGGGTTTAGTTTGTGGGGCCTCTTTTTGGGAGGCGGCGGTTTTGGGAAATTTGGCGGCGAGTATTGTGGTGCGTCAGTTTGGGACGGCGACGACAAGCCCGGAGGAGATGAAGGCGGCTTTGTTGGGGTTGTTGGAGGAGGAGTAAACCAACAAGAGAGGGAAGAGTTTAGAGGAGGGTTGGTGGGTTTTGCTGGGGTTTAGAGGAAGTGAAGGTCTTGGGGCCAGTTGTCGGGATTTGTGTAAAGTAAATCTATGTTGGCGGTTATCTTCTGAATATCCCAGTCCCACCATCGTAATTCTAAGAGACGCGCTATAGTTTCGGGTTTGAATCGATAACGGATAACTTTGGCTGGGTTGCCAATTGCGATCGCATAATCAGGAATATCTTTGGCTACAACTGCTTTTGCTCCTATGACTGCGCCATTACCAATTTTGACACCTGACATTATTGTTGCTTCGTAGCCCATCCAAACATCATTTTCAATGACTGTGGTGCCTTTAGTTGTTCCGTCTAAATTGCGGTCATAAGATTTAGTTTCAGATAAAAACCATTGCAGGGGGTATGTTGTAGCTCTGGAAATAAAATGCTCTCCTCCACCGAAAATTATCACATCTTTAGCAAAAGAGCAAAACTTGCCAATCTGAATTTTTTCTTCGGGGTTCCACAAGGCAAACTTAATCCGACTGCTGGCATAAGTATGATCGCCAACTGTAATTCGACTATCTTCGATTTTTGGTGCTAACCATTCTGACGAAGGTGATAAATACTCGTAATAGGTCATAAAGCTCTGGGTAAAAATGTTAAATTTGGCAATTATACTAAATTGAAATAATCAGTATTTAAAAGTAATTATGCCTGTAAAAAACCATCGCAGCTTATTAGTGACTGGTGGGGCGGGTTTTATTGGCTCCAATTTTGTGCATTATTGGTGTAATGCTTACCCAAGCGATCGCGTGGTGGTTCTGGATGCGCTTACTTATGCGGGAAATCTGCGTAATTTGGCTTTGGATGGACGAAAAAATTTTCGGTTTGTTCAGGGAGATATATGCGATCGCGCTCTCGTTGATACTCTACTACAAGAAGAAAATATCGACACAATAGCCCATTTTGCCGCTGAATCTCACGTTGACAGGTCTATTCTAGGCCCAGGTGCATTTGTTCAAACCAATATAGTTGGCACTTTCACTTTATTAGAAGCTTTCCGCCACCATCAGTTAACGTCTCCATGCCAGCCGCCACAATGGGGGGAACCCCCGCAAGACGCTGGCTCCCCAACCCCTCTCCAACAAGGAGAGGAGCTTATTCCCCCTTCCCTACAAGAGAATTCTAAATCGAACGATTTAGCTTATCCAAACGGGCAGAGGGGGATTTTCCTCCACATTTCCACCGATGAAGTCTACGGAAGCCTCGCGCCCGAAGATCCGCCTTTTACAGAAACCACGCCCTACGCCCCTAATAGTCCCTACTCAGCGTCCAAAGCAGGAAGCGATCACTTAGTCCGCGCCTATTATCACACCTATAAATTACCAACCATCATCATAAATTGCTCTAACAATTACGGGGCTTATCAGTTTCCAGAAAAACTCATTCCCCTGATGTGCATCAACATCTTAATGGGGAAAAAATTACCTGTTTATGGAGATGGGCAGAATCTGAGGGATTGGCTTTTTGTAGACGATCATTGTCAAGCTTTGGATGTCATAATTCATCGCGGTAAAATAGGCGAAACTTACAACATTGGCGGCAATAACGAAGTTAAAAATATCGACTTAGTTAAGATGTTGTGTCAGCTAATGGATGAATTAGCTGCGGATTTGCCAGTGCGTCCTTCTAGCAATTTGATTACTTTTGTTAAGGATAGACCAGGACATGACAGACGTTATGCAATTGATAGCACTAAGCTGAAAACTCAGTTAGGTTGGGCACCTTCTGTAACTATTGAAACTGGTTTGCGTCGCACCGTTGAATGGTATCTCACTCACCGCAATTGGTGGGAACCGTTGCTGTCTGAAGATTATCAGGAATACTATCGCCAAGTTTACGTATTATAGGGTTACAAAAATAATTTCTCTGTTAAAGATAAGTATTAGATTACTGAGATTGAATAGGCTAAACCCAATATAGAGATTTAGTAATTTTGGAGCTGGAAGTAACTATACCAATTCAAGGGTTGGGCGCTATACATCCGTAGGGACATGGCAATGCCATGTCCCTACCAAGGTAACAAAATGTCAGAACCGCGATACATTCCACCCAAGTGAGAAACGCTATAGGTAAAGCGATCGCTTCCCTACATCCAACCTTAACTCACTCCACTGGTAGCCTCAGCCATCTTAGGCGGAGTTCCCATCGCTTTCAACCAGCGGTAATTGGAAGCGATCGCTTCGCCCAATGTTTCATGAACCTTATATTCAATTCCAAATTCACCGCATACTTCTTCGACAATTTCTGCCAGTTTCGGGTAATGAATATGGCAGATATGTGGAAAAAGATGATGAACAACTTGAAAGTTTAAACCGCCGAGATACCAGTTTAAAACCTGATTTTTTGGGGCAAAATCTACTGTGGTGCGTACTTGGCAAATCGCCCACTCATCATCTATTCTTCCTGTCTCAGGGGATGGTGTTAAGAAATCTGCTGTGTCTACTACATGGGCAAGTATAAATACAAAACCCATAATTGCACCCACAGTCATGTAAGTTGTAACAACACCCAAAATTACTTCGAGTGGTGAATATCCCAACATTAAAGGTACACCTATAACATAGGCTACCCAAAAAGCTTTGAAGCTGAAAAACGTTATTAAATCGCTCTTTTTCGGTGTAGGAATTCCATGATTAATATAGTTGCGCTTGATTAGCAGAACATAGAAATCATAGATAAATCCATGAAGTGGTACAAACCCGTATAGTATCCAAATGTAAAACTGCTGAAAGCGGTGAAACCATCGATACTCCTGTTCGGGAGACATTCTCACCAAGCCTTCACCATCTATGTCCACATCATGATCAACTATATTTGTATAAGTATGATGAAGAACATTATGACGATATCTCCATAAATAACTGGAGACTCCTAATAAATCGGTAGCTAAACTGAGTATCTTATTAACATTTTGGTTATTCGAGTAACCACCGTGATTAGCATCATGCCCAATATTAAAGGCGATTGCAGCCATTGAAATTCCAAGAACTACACATCCAAGGAGTTTAATCCATGAATCGCTAGGTACGAAGATAATAAATGCCCAAGTGGAAATCATCCATGTCAGGCAAATTACGCCTTTGAAATACATGGCGAAATTATCTCGCTGTTTAATACTTTCCGATTCAAAATAAGCTTCAACTCTTCGATTGAGTTCTTTTCTGAATCCAACTGCTTTTGAGAAAGTGACTTTTGACTGCATTCAGTAACCAATTATACACAAATAACCGTAATAGTATAACGTCTTTTACGGTGACGATGCAGCCAAAAATCTGGGAAAACTATTAAGATTGCCCTGAAGACATATATTACTAAATTTATTATGCTCCGGCACCAAAAGGCCAAGTTGTGACGAGGAAAACGACAACTGTGGCGATCGCTAACAATCCCTGAATCACATTCCCAATCAGCGAACCTACCACAATGCCCACACCAGCTTTCAGCGATAGCTTAAATCTAGGCTCTAGTTCCAAGTCGCGGCGATAGAGAAATTCTCCAATAATTGCCCCCAGTAATGGCCCAACCAGAATCCCCACTAATGGCCCCGCAACCAGAAAAGCGGGCAATAATCCCAAAAAGCCTACCACCAAGCCGACAATGGCTCCAATTTGCCCCCACTTGCTAGCGCCAGCTCGTTGCGCCCCCAAATAGCTAGCGAAGAAATCAATGCCAATGCCCAGGATTAACACCACGATAGTAACGCCCAGTGGCACAGCCACAGTATTAAAACCTTGAATGGCTCCCCAGATTAGAATGGCAATTAAAATCAAGCTGGTTCCGGGAATGCCGGGAACCACTGCGCCGATAATGCCAACAACCATGACAGCAACAAGTAGCCAATAGAGAAGTGGTAGGGACATTTTAATTCTAGGGGTTGCGACATTTTTTAAGAAAGTGTTTATAAAGACGCCTGGTATAGCCGCGAATTCTATTCGCTGGGGACTGTATAAGCATCATCTAAATGAGAGCTGAGAGTGAAATCTAATTTTTCGGCAATCCCAGCTATCCAGTTTTCATCTTGCTTGGTGTAACTGCGAGGAGCATTAGCACCTAAAATCAGCACACCGCGATCGCCTATAGGCTGGCAGATTACACCTTGAGTATTCTCTGGAAGATAGTCAAATTCAATCTGTCCAGGGTATATCTTTAGCGACACTAGATAAACTGGCTTTTGTTTTTCCAGCACGCGCTGCAAAATCGCCCCCGGTTTTACTTCCGGGTTGACACCCAAGATACCCCGACGCAATAGCACTTGTCCTTTGTACCAAACGACAAGCGATCGCGTCACCGTATTAGTCAGCAGCAGATGCGAAGCCCAAGCTAACTCTGTTTTCACTGCTTCTGGCAAGTCTGGCGCTAGTTCAAACCCCTCCTTACCGATCAGTTCAACAACATCAGGCGATCGCGGCTGCACCTGCTGCCATAATAAACCTGTCAAAATCAGCAACGCACTAATAATCACGCCCAGCGCATCAGAACGAGCTTGGGATTCCGTTAGCTGGGGTGTCAACAAACGGTTAATCAGCAGCAGCACGCTCGCCAACCCACCGACAACAATGGGCAGCTGCCGCAAAACCTGATTTTGATCTGGTTTAGCCATACTTGCTTAAGGGTTGAAGGTTAAAAGTTGAAGCGTTAAAAGTTTGAATAACTTTCAAGTTTCAACTTTCCAACTTTTCAAATTCACAGTTCATCTGGCTCAATGATTCGCTGGAACAGATAGCCAGTGCCTCGTGCCGTCAGAATCAACTCCGGATTACTGGGGTCATCTTCCAACTTAGCTCTCAACCGCGAGATATGTACATCCACCACGCGAGTATCTACGTGGCGTTCTGGCGTATAACCCCAAACCTCCTGCAAAATCTCAGAACGGGAAAAAGGCTCTCCAGAACGGCTGACTAGCAATTCCAGTAGGCTGAACTCCATCCCGGTAAGCCGAATTCGCTCATCGCCTTTGTAAACTTGTCGCTTATTGGTGTCAATTTTGATATTCCCCACATGGATGACACCAGAACTGGGAATACCAGTTGCCCCAGTTTTATCCACTCGTCGCAACACCGAACGGATACGTGCTTCCAGCTCTTTTGGCGAAAAGGGCTTCACAACGTAATCATCTGCTCCCAGCTCCAATCCAGTGATGCGGTCAGCAACATCACCTAAAGCAGTTAGCATAATAATTGGCACATCAGATTCCTTCCGCAATTCCTGACAAACGCCATAGCCATCGAGCTTTGGCATCATCACGTCCAAAACTACCAAGTCAGGCTCGGCATTGCGAAAGGTATCCAGTGCTTCTTCTCCATCGGCAGCAGTCACGACATCGTAGCCAATCATGGAAAGGCGTGTTTCCAGAATGCGGCGGATGCTGGCTTCGTCGTCAACTACCAGGATTTTTTCTTTATGGCTTTCCAAGCTCGTGAACGCTCCTTCCTTAAGTCCGATTTCTAATCGTAAATTTGAGTGCTATTACATTAAGATATCATTCAATTTAGTCAGTTTGTAACGGCTGAAATTCGCACTGTTACAGCTTTTCATACTTTCTTAATATTACGTAATATTAAGATTCTTTAACAATAAATATTTGAGTTTGGACGTTAGACTTTGGGCAGAGGCAAAATTTGGGTCTCTACCAACTTTATTCCCTGGCTCCTAGCTGTAGCCTATAGTTCCTAAAAATGGCAAAGCCTAAAACCAACTATGTCTGCAACGAATGTGGGGCAGAAGCTTCACAATGGTTTGGCAGGTGTCCCTCCTGCGGCACCTACAACTCTCTAGAAGAACAGTTCTTGCCACAGTCTGCTTCCCATCCTAGTCGGGGTTTGCAGAGTTCGCAGCGCAACGGCAAATCAGCCGCCAAAATCCCCCAGGCCAGAGCATCTCTGACATTCGCGCAAATTACCGACAACCATCAGGAGCGATGGAGTTCTGGCTATGACGAATTAGATCGGGTACTGGGCGGGGGAATTGTTCCCGGATCTTTGGTGTTGATTGGTGGCGATCCTGGGATTGGTAAATCAACGCTGCTACTGCAAACGGCGAATCAGCTGGCGCAGAGGTATCGCATTCTCTATGTCTGTGGGGAAGAGTCGGGACAACAGGTGAAGCTGCGGGCTTCTCGCTTGGGTGTCGCAAACACCAATCCGGATGAGGAAGAAAATGGCGGCGCATCTGTCGAGGTGGAGCCTGCTGTATCTGTAGAGGCTCCTGTGAAATCCATCGCTGGTGCGGCTGCGGACTTATATGTGCTGGCGGAAACAGATTTAGAAGAGATTATTAGGGAGTTGGAAGCTCTAAGACCGAATGTGGCGGTGATTGATAGCGTTCAGACGATTTACTTACCGTCTCTGACTTCTGCGGCTGGTTCAGTGGCTCAGGTGCGAGAATGTACTGCGGCGCTGATGAAGGTGGCAAAAGGCGAGAATATCACGCTGTTGATTGTGGGACACGTAACGAAGGAGGGTGCGATCGCAGGCCCGAAAGTTTTGGAACACTTGGTAGACACGGTACTGTATTTTGAAGGCGATCGCTTTGCTTCTCATCGACTTCTGCGTTCAGTAAAAAACCGCTTTGGTGCAACTCACGAAATCGGCGTTTTTGAAATGATCGACCGGGGACTGCGAGAAGTTTCTAACCCCTCGGAGCTATTTTTAGGCAACCGCGACGAAGTGGTTCCCGGTACAGCCTTGGTAGTCGCCTGCGAAGGAACTCGCCCGATTGTGGTAGAATTACAAGCCTTAGTGAGTCCCACTAGCTACAGTTCTCCCCGACGCTCTACGACTGGCGTTGACTATAACCGACTGCTGCAAATTTTGGCAGTCTTGGAAAAAAGAGTCGGCATACCTTTATCTAAGTTAGATGCTTATGTTGCATCTGCCGGAGGGCTGAATGTAGAAGAACCTGCGGTAGATTTAGGAATGGCGATCGCTGTGGTTGCTTCTTTTCGCGATCGCATTGTCGATCCCAGCACCGTTTTAATCGGCGAAGTCGGCTTAGGCGGACAAGTTCGATCAGTTTCCCAGATGGAGCTGCGGCTGAAAGAAGCAGCTAAATTGGGCTTTAAAAAAGCCATTGTTCCCAAAGGGCAAAAGTTCCCAGAACTCGGTTTAGAAATTATTCCGGTGGCAAAAGTGATAGATGCTATCATTGCCGCAATTCCGCCTCAACATCATGCTGATGAAGAAATGCTGGAAGAAGATGAAGATTGATAGGTGGTAGTTGAATTATGGCTAATTCTTCAAAAGCCATGATTCAATTAGCGATTAACTAATGACTAGAGGAGTGTTATGAAAAATCAAATAAAGATTTGCGGCGTTGTAGTTTCCGTTTTAAGCTGCATCGCCCTGACTCAGAACGCGATCGCGCAGAACACAGGCAAGATTAATATTGAAATCGAAGGACTACGGAATCAACAAGGCGAAGTTTGTCTGAATATTTTTTCTGGTAGCAGAGGATTCCCCAGCGATTCGGAAAAAGCTGTTAAAAAACAGTGTTTTCCAATAACAAAACGTCCTCTTACCGTAACGTTAGGAGGCTTGAAATATGGCAGCTATGCTGTCTCGGTATACCACGACCAGAACGGAGACAAAAAACTAAACCGAGACAGTTTAGGTATTCCCGCAGAAGGATTTGGATTTTCTAATAACCCCTTTGTCGGCACAGCACCCGCCAAATATAGAGAAGCGCTGTTAATTGTTGCCGGAGAAAGTACCAATATCAAGATTATGATGAAATATTCGATCAATAGTTAAATACAGAGCAATAGGGTCATTTAGAAGCTCAAAGCCCCAAATCTGCGTAAACTACAGCTATTTGGGGTGACACAAACAAAGCCTGCTTTTGCAGGCTTTGAGAGTCATTAATCTCGCACAACGCAAGACTTCTTTTGTTCGCCCTTGACTTCAGGATGCTGTTGGCGCAAGAACCTAACCTTAGTCCCGCAATCCTTACAAGGGTTGCGGAAACCGGAACCTCCCCTATTAGGAGAGAAATCTTATCCGGAAGTCGTCAACAGTATCCTTTAGTCGTCGGCGCTTATGGGGTGGAACGCAAATCTTACTTAACAGTAGCCTTCGCGCCAGCTTCTTCCAGCTGCTTCTTGATATCAGCAGCTTCTTCCTTGGCAGCGCCTTCCTTAACTGGCTTAGGAGTGGATTCCACTAAATCCTTAGCTTCCTTCAGACCCAGACCAGTGATAGTCCGCACCACCTTGAGGATGGCAATCTTCTTATCAGCTGGAACATCATCCAGAATCACGTCAAATGCAGTTTGCTCTTCCACTGGTTCCGCAGCAGCACCACCACCAGCACCAGGAGCAGCCATCATCATCATGCCGCCAGCGGGTGCAGCAGCACTCACGCCAAAGGCTTCTTCAATCTGCTTAACGAGTTCAGCAGCTTCCAGTAGACTCAGTGATTTGAGTTGGTCGAGAATTTGATCGGTTGTAGCAGACATGAATAATCTCCAGTAAAATTGATTCTTCTGAAGTCCGCCTGTGCAGACTTCATTTGTTTAGCCGCGACTTTAGCCACCCTTAGATTTAAGTAGCAGCATCGCTTTCAGCAGCATCGCCTTCGACGTTGCCACCTTCTTGTTGATCGGACACCGCCTGTAACCCTCTTGCAAGCGACGCAGGAACCTCGTTGATACCGATGGCAATCTTGGCTGCCAAGGAATTGAGCGCCCCAGCAATTTGCGCCATGAGTTGTTCCTTCGAGGGCAAGTCACCAAGTGCCTTGACATCAGCTTCACTAAGAGAGCGACCTTCCATGACACCGCCACGAAGTTCTGTCTTCTTGGTGGCTTTTTGGAAGTCTTGATAAGCTTTGATAGCGCCGCTCAAGTCGTCTTTTACTAGCAGGAAGGCGGAAGACCCAGTGAGCAATTCCGTCATTGGTTGCCAGGCGTCGTTACCATCCACGGCAATTCGCATGAAGGTGTTTTTCGCCACCTTGCACACTGAGCCACTTGGGCGCAGTCGCCGCCGCAAGTCAGTAATATCAGCAACGGTTAGCCCTTGGTAGTTAATCACAAGTGCCAAATTGGACTGATCCAAAGTTTCTTTGAGATCGGCGACAATCTCGCGCTTATTTTCTGGCGATCTACCCATCTATGTTTCACCTCCTTACTAAGTGCAGAATGCCAAACTTTCAAAAGCCCAATAAAAAACCCCAGTGGTAAAGCCGGGGTAGGAGCGATCGCATCCTTAATATCACTTCTGCCATGCTACTTGCGGCTAGAAGATTGATACTTGATGCGATAAAGGCGCAAACCTAAGCAGGAAATTAAGCATATGATCGCTCCTGCTGTCTCCGGCGCGTACTTATTCAGTTTATTGGGCTTAAATCTTGAAATCTTTCTCCTTGTATCCTTCCTTTCGTAGGCTGGGAAGAAGCCCAGCCTACGAAATCTAAATTTTAGGCAGCATCACCGAACTTAAAATCGCGCAGAGCGTTGATGTCAAGTTGAATTGATGGCCCCATTGTCGCCGATACGTACATCGTGCGCCAGTAGCGACCTTTAGCTCCGCTTGGACGGTTGCGGTCAATCGTTTCCTGCAATGCTTTCAGATTCACCAGCAAGTCGTCGGTTGGGAAGGCAGCTTTGCCAAACATAACGTGAACGATGCCAGTGCGGTCTGCTCTGAATTCTAGCTTACCAGCTTTAAACTCTGCGATCGCACCCGCCAAATCAAATGTCACCGTCCCCCCTTTGGGGTTAGGCATCAAACCACGTGGGCCTAGCATACGTCCCAGTTTTGCTACCTGCGGCATCATATCCGGCGTTGCTAGCAACAGATCGAAATCCATCATACCTTTTTGGATTTCATCGATCAGCTCTTCAGACCCGGCGATATCTGCACCGTTAGCGCTTGCTTCTTGGACTTTCTCCCCACGAGCGATTACAGCGACTCGAATTGTCTGTCCAGTTCCTTTAGGCAGAGCCACCGTGGTTCGTAGTTGTTGGTCGGTATACTTGGGGTCAATTCCTAACCGGATATGTGCCTCAGCTGATTCGGAAAATTTTGCTGTTGCTGTCTCTTTTAACAGGTTTAGAGCATCTATCGGTTGGTAGACTCGATCTTCAACTTTCTTTTGCAGTTCTTGAAGTCTGCGGGATAGTTTCTTTGCCATATTTCTCTCCTGGGGTCACTAACGAGGTGTCGCCTCTCCCCCGATAAAGTGTTGTTTGTCGGTTGTCCTTCGGCGTTTTAACGTTTTTAAATTGTCAAGTTTTTACAACCTTACAACCTTTCAACTTGACAACGTTTTAACGTTCAGTGACTAATCCGAAATTGTCACGCCCATATTTCGAGCCGTTCCTTCGACAATTTTCATTGCCGCATCAATGTCGTTGGCATTGATGTCAGGTAGTTTGGTTTGGGCAATTTCTTGCAGTTGCCCCCGTGTAATTGACCCCACTTTTTTCCGATTTGGTTCGTTAGAGCCGCGCTCAATGCCAGCTGCTTTGCGAATCAAAACTGATGCTGGTGGTGTCTTGAGAATAAACGTAAAACTGCGGTCTTCATAAACTGAAATTTCTGCTGGAATCACCATTCCCGCTTGGTCAGATGTTTTGGCGTTGTACTCTTTGCAAAACGCCATGATGTTTACACCGTGCTGACCTAGAGCAGGTCCCACCGGAGGGGCGGGGTTAGCTTTTCCAGCATTTAGAGCTAGTTTTATGACCGCAACAACTTTCTTTGCCATCTTGACTGTTTAGCCTTGTTTCTGAACCTGATTAAACTCCAATTCTACTGGCGTATTGCGTCCAAAAATCGATAGTAACGCCTTCAGCTTGCTCCGTTCTGGGCTGACTTCAATTACCTCGCCTTCAAAATCTTTAAACGCGCCAGAAAGGACGATAATTTTATCTCCATTAGCCAGATAAGTTTTGACTACTGGTGCCTGTTCGGTGGTTTGTTTAAAGATCCGTTCCACTTCCGAGAAACTCAACGGCAACGGTTTTACGTGTCCGCGTCCTCTTCCGTAGCGGCGTTTTTGTTCTGCCCCGACAAAGTTGATTACGTTTGGAGTATTTTTGACGACCTGCCAAGCTTCGTCGTCCATCTCCAGTTCACCATCTTGTCCGGAAACTAGCCGCATCCGGACTAGCACATAACCTGGAAAAACTTTTTCTTCCGAAGTTTTGCGACTACCATCTTTGAGCGTTTTTACCGTAGGGGTTTGAGGTATCTCTACCTGTAAAATTCGCTCTGCGACATCAAGGGTTTGAATGCGCTGCTCCAGGTTTGTCTTGACGCGCTTTTCACATCCAGAGGCAACCTGAACAGCATACCATCTAGACTTTACAGGCGCATTGGAGCTTTCTTCTCGTTGCTCGAAATCTTGTGTATCGTCGTCAGCTGAATAACTCATCCGAACACCTGCTTTGCTGCCCATGCAAACAAACCGTCGAAAAGATAAATCATAGTCGCCGAAAGAGTCACCATTAGCAGCACAGCCGCAGATTCGCTGATCAACTGCTGCCGACTGGGCCAGACAACTTTGTTCAGTTCTTCTTTTGTTTCCTGAACAAAGTTCGATACGTTAAACCCAGTATTTTTCTCTGTGCTTTCTGGTTCGTTTTTCTTTGCCACACTATCTCTCCCGTGAATTCAGATGTAGGTTGTCCCTTGGCGTTTGAACGTTTTAACGGTTGAAATGTTGTTATAACCTTTCAATGTTTCAACTTGACAACGAGAATGACTACCCACACAACATAAGTCTACCCGAAAGTTTATATCTTTGAGGCTGGCTATCCAACCCTAAAGATCCCTTCGGGCAGAGCTTTGTAACTAAGGTCTTGAGTTTTTCACTTTTTTACTCAGTCCTCAGTCCTGATTTGTGCTGAGAGCGCGCCCTGGAGGACTTGAACCCCCGACATCAGGTTTTGGAGACCTGCGTTCTACCAACTGAACTAAGAGCGCACAGGTGGAAGCCAGAGCGATCGCCTAAACTTCTCTAGTTTCCAGTTTAACCTCTTGTGGTATCAATCGGAAATAACCTTTCCAATTTCAACTACGAGTTGCGATCAAACCGTTGCTTAACCCTTGTGGCTTTACCAATGCGATCGCGTAGGTAATATAGTTTAGCACGACGCACCTTACCACGGCGAATAATTTTGATGTTTTCTATTCTGGGAGAATGAAGCAAAAACACTCGCTCAACGCCTACCCCTTGGAATACTCTCCGCACGGTAATTGTGGAGTTTATGCTGCTACCACCTTTAGCGATAACAACACCTTCGTATGGCTGCGTCCGTTCTTTGCCGCCTTCTTGGATAATTACCCCAACCTTAACAGTGTCTCCCACATAGATTATGGGCAGCTCCTTTTTCAGTTGCTCCGCTTCAATTGAGCGGATTATTTCCTGAGCATTCATTGGTTTTGTAAAAAACTCACAGCCTCCTAGTTTATCTTAATGCCCGGTTGTTTGTCTATAGCTAATCCCAACTTAAGTAGGGTGGGCATTTAGAAGGAAAAAGGCAGAAGGTAAAATTGAAGAATTCCTCATTTTTACCTTCTACCTTTTAAGGGCAGTAGCGGCATATCAATACTTTTCGGTTAAGACTTGATCGCCCCAACTCCCCTGTCTTACTTGGAAATTAGCCCCCAATTTACCTTGGGTTGCGGGGAGCTAATGAGAGCCTTTTTACGGTTGAATGCTATTAACCGCTGCTTGAACCTTCTGGACGACTGGCGCGGGAAGAGGCACGTATCCTAGTTCCTCACTGTATTTTTGCCCCTCTGTTAAGCTCCAATTAAGAACGTTCTTTAAGGCTTGTGCCTTTTGGGGGTCTTCATAGGTTTTGTAAGCCATGATCCAGGTATAGGTAACAATTGGGTAAGAATTGTCCCCTTCTGGATCGGTGATGGAAACCTGCAAGTCTGCTGGTAGAGTTGCTGCGGCTAGAGTGTTGGCAGCAGCTTCGCCACTGGGATCAATAAACTTGCCTGCTTTATTTTCCAAAGCTGCTACAGGTATATTTTGCTGCTTGGCATAGCCGTACTCAACGTACCCGATTGCGCCTTCGCTTTGTAGCAGCTGGGCGGTGACACCTTCGTTACCTTTAGCACCAACTCCCACAGGCCAGTTGACAGTTTTACCTGCGCCGGGGCCGCCTTTCCAATCTGGACTAATTGCACTCAGGTGGTTTGTGAAGACGGCGGTGGTACCACTACCATCAGAGCGATGTATAACCGTAATTGGTCTGTCTGGTAATGTTAATCCAGGATTGGCTTGGGCAATTCTGGGGTCATTCCAAGTCTTAATTTTGCCCAAGAAAATATCGGTGTAAACTGCGCGTGGTAGCTTCAGCCCTTTGACATCCGGAAGATTGTATGCTAAGACAATGCTTCCAGCTGTCATAGGTAACAGTACAGCACCTTTGGCAACCTTAGCGATTTCCTCTTGCTTCATGCCTGTATCGCTGGCTCCAAAGTCCACGGTTCCCTGGGTAAACTGTTCTACCCCAGCGCCACTGCCAACGGATTGATAGCTGACTTGGACGTTGGGATTTTGCTTGTTGTACTCAGAAAACCACCGCTGATATAAAGGAGCGGGGAAACTAGCACCAGCACCAGTGAGGCTGGCGTTGCCACCGCCGCCCCCAGCGTTGGCGACAGGAGCAGGGCTACCATTAGTTGCTGCTGGCGGGGAAGCTGTTGGGCTGTTTGAAGGACAACCACTCAAACTCATGGAGAGGGCGATCGCAGAAAATACAAAAGCCTTTCGTGTTGAACGCATTGAAGAAAACATACTAATCTTTGAGGTTTGGTAAAAGCTGACGCTGAATGATTGCCAAAATTTTTCGAGTGCATCTAAAAAAGGCGGTGATAACCTCTGGTGTACCACCGACGCACCAGTAGCGGATGAAAGCCGATCCCACACCCCACAAGAGCTATGTATTTACAAAACTCTTGATGCTCCCATCTTCGATCCCATGCTAGTTGTGCAAGGTTATGCAAAGGTAAATTATTGGTAATATCAAGGTTAAGCAATGAGGGTGGGGATGATTAGAAGGCTTTAGCCAAGCGGATTGAGAAGTTTGTGAGCTTACTCCAAACTTCCTAATCTCAGCAAATCTCTGATTTCTCTTTCCCAGCCGAAACTAGAAACGAGAAAAGTTGATACCAATCAATGAGAGGCAATCATCTAAAAGAAAAAAGGCAAAAACGAAGAATTCTTTTTTTGCCTTTTTTCTTTTTTTAGAACGTGAAGGTTGTCCGAATCGTTCCTACGTAGATGGAATCGTTGTTATCGTTGTGTTCTGGGTTTAGAATCACGATCAGACCAGGGGTGATAGCGATATTAGGAGTCACCCGCAAGCGATAGAAACCTTCTAGATGGTAGGAGGTATCGTTATCTTCACGACCAGTCACCTCGTTCTCGGTAACTTTAGGTGGTATACCGAAGACAAAACCCAGCAGGTTGCCTCGTTTACCCAAGTCTGGGAAAGCCACGTTCACAGCAGCGTTAAAAATGTCTGCATTAGATCCTCGCGTTGCCGGACCTGCGGGACTGGTTTCAGCAACAGCGTTCGTATAACCTACCCAACCGCCAAGGGAGAAGCGAGGACTGAGGCGCAGGTTAGCTTCCAAACCGTAGGAATTGGATGTAGTAGCAACTCCACTACCGAAAGGCGTATTAGCAAAGCTACTGCCTGTACCTGCTGAGACGCTTACATCGTTATTACTGCCAGAATAGTAGCCGTGGACATAAGTTAGACCTAAGGAGAAGGCATTACTAGGCTGAAAGGTCAACTGACCCAGAGCAGCATATGTACCGTCAAATAGACCGCGACCTTCGCCTGGGTCGTTGGAACGTCGAGCAAAGTAACCTCCAGACAAGGACAAGGCTTTGCTAATGCTGTAGTTGAAGGATGCGCCACCGCCGCCACCTGCGCCAGTTGGGTTCCCAGACCGATAGATGGGGTTAAAACGACCGAAGCGGGAGATGGAGCCACTGCCGCTGCTTTCAAAGTAGGGGTTGACAGTGGGGATAACCGTGTCGTTGAACTCACCCCTGACGGCATCAAGTTGAACAGTTAGTCTTTGACCGACGGGGAAGCGATAGTAAAGTTCGTCAACGGCAACGTCGTTATCAGTGTTGACCGGACCTGTTCCCTCAAATCCCAAGCGGGTCATGTTGGTGCCAGTTAGAGCCGAACCAAACGAGGGGATGTTGGCAGCTTCCAAGCGAGTTCTCAGGCGATCGCGTCCAGTGAAGCTGGTGTCAAAGTTCAGACGTACCCGGTTGGCTAAAATGGTATTTGCTTCTATGTCCTGATTTGAATTAGGCTGACCAGAAGCCACAGCTCTGTCTTCGCCAAAGGCATCAGCAATTGCGAAGATAACTTCACCAGCCAGTTTGGTAGTGGTAGAAAACTGATTTTCTTCTAGGAATTTGGTGCGAGCTTCCAGGTTGTCTACCCGCGTCCGCAGGGTTGCCAGTTCTGCCCCAAATTCATCAATCAACCGCTGAAGTGTTGCCAAATCTTCTTTGGTGACGAAATCTGCGGTGGAAGCGGCAATCAATTTTTCAATTTGCAGCAAACAAGCGTTTAATCCGGCGGCAAATTCAAACCGCGAAAGAGCGCGATTGCCACGATAGGTGCCATCGGGATAACCTGCAATACAACCGTAACGTTCAACTAAGCTTCGCAGTGCTTCATAAGCCCAGTCAGTCGGTTGCACGTCCCGCAGCTGGGAAATGTTGGTTACTTGATCCATCGAATCAGAGGAACCAGTTTCACCGCTGTAGCGGTTGATTTGTTCTAAAACTTCTGTGTTTTGAGCTGCTGGAGCGCTATTTACGGGTGTTTGTGCCACGGTTGTGCTTTCTGCCACAACTGGCGCCGGACTTGCGTTTTCGGCTACTGGTGTCTCAGCTACCGGAGCAATGTTGATATTTGGTTGGGCAGCTAGTTGCTCAATTTGGGGCTGCTGAGTTTCTTGGGCGGGCGCGATCGCGATTTCCTTTAACTGTTCCTGAGCCGCTTCGCTCGACTGAACAATCGTTTCTTGTGTATCAGCTGCTTCACTCTCGGCACCTGGTGCCATTGGAGCGATCGCGTTTTCGGCGGCAGGTTTCTGGGCGGCGAGGGTGCTAGTTGCAATTAATAAAGATGCACCCAATAAGGCTGGCCCCAGTTTTAGAGCATTCCAGACAAAATTAAACATTAGTTCTTCCTCACACCTAACTGGACTCACCGAGAACGTTCCGGATTTAATGGAACACTTCTGAGAACGTTTCACAAAATTTTACCTTACCACCAAACTTGTTACACGTCTGTTTTCAGGATTACACTGTTTACCTCCTCCCTATCCCCCATTTTACGGTTACTCCTGGTAATTATTAAGTCGGCTCATACTTAGGTAATCGGTTGAGAATCCGAGCGACGAACGGCAACCACCGCAGGCTTGGGCGGGTCATTGGCATTTTTCCCAGGCCAGTTAGAGCCTATTGGCACTGCCCGATTTTGGATGAAATCTTGACCATCTAAAGTTTTCATGGCAAATTGACGAGTTTCTGTAGCCTGGTTTTTGCGAATGCCATTGGCTTCGCCTGGGTGTTGCACCGCGAGAAACAATGTCTGCTGGTCGCGGGTAAAAAATGGCCCAGTCGTTTCGCACTCCATTGGCCCCATCCCGAACAAGTACGCCTTACCTGCATTCTCTCCAGTGGTGGGAATAAACCAAATGGAGTTGTTGCCAAATATCCCTTGTAAGCTAGTTTCTTCAAGCGGCTTACCCTCAGCATCGACGCGGCTGGTAACGGCTTTGTTGTGTTTGGAGGTGGACATATCTGTAACCATCCAAACATTACCATCTGGGGCAATTAAGAGGTTGTCTGGATTGGAAAAACCCATTCCTCCAAGAGCAGGTTCGCCTCCTGTGGCTAACATCTGCCAGCGGAAGCTTTTCGCCCCTGGTTCATTGCCATCTTCAATTAGGTGCATAACCCAGCCATACTCATAAGGTATTTCTCCCTTTGGCCCCTTGAAGATGCGCTTGTCTGGCCCGCCGTCGCCGCCGGGGGAACCGGAGGTAAAGGAGATGTAAAGCGAACCATCCGGCGCAATTTCTGTGTCTTCTGGGCGGGCGGTACAGGTTGCCCCAACAGCATTGGCGGCATAATGGGCATCAATTAGAATTGCCCCTTGTTTCTCTTCTGGGTTGCCAGTGTAAAGGTCATTTAGCGTCTTGAACAGCTGTTTGAAACTGGTGCTGAGTTCATCTTTATCAGCTTTGAAGTAGCCACCAGAGGGGCTGGGGGCTGGGGACTTAGAGGATAACGCTTTTTCTCCCTTGTCTCCCCCTCCTTTTCTTTGGGGTAAGGGAATTATCTCCCCAGCGACATTGCTAGGCAAATCTGGATCGATTGGGGTGTTTGGGGAAAGGGGAATCCAACGCCCTGAACCGTCTGGGTTAAATTTAGCGGCGTAAAGCATTCCCTGTTTTAGTAGCTGGGAATTGGCTTTGTCTTGGGGATTGTTAACAACGTCTTTGCTGACGAATTTGTAGATATGTCCGCCACGGCGATCGCATCCTGAATAAAATGCCAGTGGTTTAAGGGTCTCAACTCGCACTCCCACAGCTTCATGGCGATAGCGTCCTAACCAAGTGTGTTTCGTACCGTAATCTTTGGGATTTGCTGGATCTACTTCCACAATCCAGCCATATTTGTTCCCAGCTAATCCAAATACATTACCCTGACCAGACACTTCCTCGTCGTCAATAGTCACGGTGCGCTCTTTTGGCGCGAAAGCTGTACCATCGGCATACACTGGTTCCGGCACCTGCACCTGAAAATTTTCTTCCCCACTCAGCACTGTACCCCAAGGCGTTGTTCCGCCAGCACAGTTGCCAAAGGTGCCAATTATGCGATCGCCTAATCCATCTACATAGCCCATCCCCTGCTTTTTGCGAAACACAGCCGCCGCAGGCCCGGTGACTTTCAGATACCGACCATCTTCTAAACCAGAAATCCCACTAATCCGTCGGTCAGATGGAGAATTTGTCCGCACCCATTTCCCGTTAGCATCTTTGCGAATGGAAATTACACCCATTCCCTGGTCTATCAGAGCTTCCTTGACAATTTCTCTAATTTGTGCCTTTGTCGGGTTATTATCTGGCAAAGCATAAGCATTAATTCCATCCTTCCCAGCTTCTTGAAGCGCCGCCTGCACCTGGGACAAAGGTAGAGGCTTACCAATTACCTGCTGATAAGTTTCCAACCAGGGAATCGCACTAATGTACTCAAAATTGACAGTGAGATACCCTTCATCTTTGCCAGTCTCGACGAAAGATAAATAGTCGTTATTATAGCCAAAGCGAGAATCCCCTACTTTGTCGCCCCAAGCAGCAACAACATCATAAGTAAAGCCTTCCGGCAACACCAAGTCATCTACCACTTCATACGTCGTGTAATCTGCGATTTGCTTGGTTAATTCCAGGTTATTAGTTGCCAAGGGCATTGTTCCCTTAACTGGTTTGAAACCTAGTTTCTTTACTCCTTGGTTAAATTCTGCTAAAAACGGGAAATTTTTTCCACAAGATTTGAGAGACCCCAAGGTGACGACACCGACACTCCCTCCCAAGAAAAGCAAGAAATCTCTGCGCCTGAGCTTCATTAACTGAATGTGTGGGTTACGGCAACTATCTTAGGACTAATATGATGCGTCTTCAACATTGACACCACATTTTATATGGGCAAGTTTAGTAGTAAGTTAGCATTTGGTAATCTTCAGGTTAAGCCATTACTCATTCTCATTCCCAGGCTGCGGACTGGGAATGAACAAGAGGAAGCTCCGCGTCCGGCTGCAAACCAACGCACCTCAGGCAAACAACTTCAAGAGCGAGTACCAGTAACAATATATGCGACTCGTTGCCCAATATTGGTGGCATGATCTGCCATCCGTTCTAGGTGACGAATCACCAGCACCATTAGCAGAATTGGTTCAATCACTCCTTTAATATCCCGCTGAAAGGCTAAGGTCTGATAAACGGTTTCGTAGGCGGTATCTACGGCATCGTCCTGCTGCTTGATAGCTTTCCCAGCGGCGGCATCCAAATCTGCCAGTGCCACCAAACTCGACGCTAACATGGCTTGGGCATGATGAGCCATAGCTTCAATCTCAGGTAGACAAGAATGAGGCGGATAAGGAAAGAGTTTAATGGCAATCTCTCCTAAATCTTTGGCATAATCACCAATTCGTTCCAAATCGCGCACCAGTTGCATATAGGCACTTAGCTGGCGCAAATCCTGTGCTACTGGGGATTCCAGAGTCATAAGAGTAGAACAGTCTAGTTCGATTTGGCGATAAAAGCGGTCAATTTCTTTATCTAGCAAGGGAATTTCCCTTGCAGCCTCCAGGTTGCGAGAAAATAAGGCTTGGTGCGCCAGACGGAAGGAGTTTTCTACCAAGGCTCCCATCCGCAAAACATCTCTTGCTAAGCTCCTGGTTTTTCGCTCGAATTGGATACGTTCTGAATTGCCGTGTTTAGAGGAAAGATTTACCACAGCTGCTAGTGAGGGAAAAAGGACAGTTATCTCTACATTACAATGGCTGAAATTTTTTAATTTGGCTGTATGCGTGTAGACTTTAATAAATACTATCTAAAGATAGATGTAAATTTTAAGTACAAGTATCAAAAAGTACATTTAATAGAAAATTAATTTGATGGTGCTAGGAATTTAAGGCTTATTTCCTGAGTGGAAGTGGCTAACTTGGAATGGCAATCCGGGATTAAGACAAAGGCAATTCTATGTGTAGCCATGCGCCGCCTGTTTCTGGATGATTTCTGGCTTTGACCAAACCGCCATGAGCCAAGATGATTTGACGCACGATCGCTAAACCTAAACCGCTGCCAGTCCTTACCCGCACTGGCAAATCTTCCGAAGTTCCAGACAACTCGTGGTGTCGCCGCCTAGAGGGATCTCCTTGATAAAGTCGCTCAAAAATATGGGGCAAATCGGACTCTGGGAACCCGGTGCCAGAGTCAATTATATGAATTTGCACTGAGTTGGGGGCATCCTCTGTAGGAAGGAGATTTACTTCAATGTGGATGGTGCCTTCGTCGGGGCTGTATTTAATGCTGTTGTCGAGTAAGTTGAGAAAAACTTGGGTGAGGCGGGAAGAGTCGGCTTTTAGGTAGAGGGTATCGGGGCCAATATATTTCAAAGTCAGTTGCTTTTGTCGCGCTAATGGCTCTAGGGTTTCCCAGGCAGAATAAATTAAGTTATGCAGTTCTACTGATTTGAGAGAAAGATGTTTGCTGGGGTCTTGCTCTAGCTGACTCAGTTCTAGCCAATCTTGTACTAGGTTAATCAATCGATTAACTTCTGGTAGGAGGCGGTCAACCCACTGACGCTCTTTGTCTTGCTGCAAGCGTTTCTGTAAGGTTTCGATTACTAAACGAATGGAGGTGAGGGGGGTTCTGAGTTCGTGGGCGAGATCGCTTACCCAGCGATCGCGTGCTTGGGAAAGTTCTACCAGCGGTTGCCGATTTTCCAGAAATACTCCCACTTGCCCGTTTGGTAAAGGCCAACTGGATGCTCGTAAGGTGAGACTACGCATTTCAGCTATGATCGCCGCATCCGCGCAATCTGGATGAAAAACCCACTCTTGCTCGCCAGGTTTTTGCTGATGACGAGTTTGCTCAATCAGATGGTCGAGTTCATAGGAACGTACCAACTCCAGCAGCAAGCGCACCTGTCCTGGTTCCCATCGGTGAAGCTGTAACAACAGCCGTGCTTGCTCGTTACACCAAATCAGCCGGTTTTCTTCATCAACCTGAAGATATCCCAAAGGGGCAACTTGCAGAATTTGTTGATCGATTTTCAGTTGGGTTTCTAGCTCAAGACAATGCTGGTTAGAGAGGGAAATTCCTCGCCGCAGTAGAGACAGTAGCGGTAAGGACACCCCCTCTGCTCCTGAGGGCAGCAACCGCAGAATTTGCTCCAACTGTCGGTAGAGCTTCTTTTGCCGCCAGAGCCAAAACGATATTCCTAAAGCTAGCCCCAGGATAAATGCCAGAAGGGTCATAAAAAAAGTTTTGAATTATGAGTTTTGAATTTTGAATTAAAGCAATTAGCTTTATCGTAAAGCTTAAATTCCGATTAACCCTCCCTTATACATTTCGGTTAGGTATCAGATATTACAGAAATCTCTGAATCATGACAATTACGATCAGCTAATGCCTAGTTTCTATTCAAAACTCAAAACTCAAAACTCAACACTTTTTCAGCCAAAGCGATAGCCAAAGCCGCGTATTGTAATGATGTATTCTGGGTGGCTGGGGTCGCGTTCTAATTTTTCTCGCAACCAGCGAATATGAACATCAACTGTTTTACTATCGCCAACAAAATCGGGGCCCCACACCTGATCGATCAAATGCTCACGCGACCAAACTCGGCGAGGATAACTCATGAATAAGTCCAGCAGTCGAAACTCCTTTGGCGAAAGGTTAACCTCCTCTCCCCGAACAACTACGCGGCACTCTTGAGGATAAAGTGTAACATCCTTAAATTGCAGCACTGGGGCTTGGGGCAAATTGCCCAGGCGTTGGCGGCGCAACAAGGCACGACACCGCGCTACCAATTCGCGCATACTGAAGGGCTTGGTTAGGTAGTCATCGGCTCCTACTTCTAAGCCTAAAACGCGGTCAGTTTCGCTAGCTTTGGCACTGAGAATCAGAATCGGTACTGGGTTGCCTTGATAACGCAACAAACGGCATAAATCCAGCCCATTGACTTGCGGGAGCATTAAATCGAGAATCACCAAATCAAACGGGAAGTCTATACTAGCCGGGTATTCACTCTGAAGAAAGTTTAAAGCGTTACGTCCGTCGGCGGCTGTGACTACCTCGTAGCCTTCTTCTTCTAGAGCCAAAACTAACATTTCTCGGATGAGATCCTCATCTTCAACAACCAGAACTTTACTGGTTCGCCCTAGTTCTGGACTAGAAGCACTCTTCGGTAGGTCTAGAGAAAGCATAATAGGGAAACTAGAGAGTATATTTCCATCCTCATTCATACAATAAAATCGCTGCCCTAAGGATTTATCTTCTGGTATACAATTCCACAACCTAGCTAGGATAGAGTCGATGCGCTATTTTAATTGAGGCATCTGGCGATCCTGACGAGAGAGAAAGCACTCCTTACCCTATATGCTGCTGCACTTAAGTACCTGGACTGAAGTAGAAGCTTATTTAGTCAGCTCTACCGGAATTATTTTACCGATTGGTTCGACAGAGCAACACGGGCCTACTGGGTTGATTGGGACGGATGCGATTTGTGCCGAAGCGATCGCTCGTGGTGTCGGAGAATCTATCAGCGCAATTGTTGGCCCTACCATCAATGTTGGTATGGCTTTGCACCACACAGCTTTTCCCGGTACGATTAGCTTGCGCCCCAGCACAATGATTCAGGTGATTCAAGAATATATTACTTGTTTAGCTAAAGCTGGTTTTACCAAGTTTTTCTTTATTAATGGTCATGGTGGCAATATTGCGACGCTGAAGGCTGCTTTCGCTGAGACTTATGCTCATTTAGCCGACTTAAATCTTCCCAATGCCCACTTAGTAAAGTGTCAAGTAGGTAACTGGTTCATGTGCGGATCGGTCTACAAACTGGCAAAAGAATTATACGGCGACCAAGAAGGCTCTCACGCTACGCCTAGTGAAGTTGCTGTAACTCAATATGTCTATCCAGAGGCGATTAAGCAAGCACCTCTTGCAGCGGAAGTTGGTTCTGGATACAAAATTTATGGTGCTGCTGACTTTCGAGTGCGTTATCCTGATGGGCGCATGGGTTCTAATCCCGCTTTGGCGACACCCGAACACGGCAAGCAGTTTTATGAATTAGCTGTGAAGGAACTCAGCAATGGGTATTTAGAATTTTTGAATGCGGAATAAGAGTCGTATTTGTAAAGAATGGGAGCCACTCCTGCACGGGGGTGCGTGGCGTTTGAGGTAAAAACCCAACAAATACTAAAGATGATTGGGGTTCCCTATTTGCACGGGCCCAACCTACAATCAACTTGAGCTAACACTAATCAATATTGCCCACAAGACAATAAAAGCGAGTATAGCCATGCCTATACTCAGCCCCGCTCCTAACAATATTCCCAGAATAGAACCTACAACCGTCAACAGCAGGAAGCCAGAAAATACTAAGCGGCGGGTTCGGCGGCTAACTTTGAGCTGGTTTGGGAAAATAAATTCACTCTCTGTGTTAAAACTCTTACTTAGGGATGAGGCTTCTTGAGAGTTGTACATAATTTTTATAAACACAAGTCTATTTATCAAATAATTACATAGCGTACCTATAAATTTCTAGTAGTTATACGGAATCTTCATCAAAAAAAGGCAATTATTTTTATACAAGCAAAGTAAATATACTGATAAAATAAGCTTGTTTCCTTAGCTAAACCCGTTTTTATAGGTATTAACACAGAAATAATTGCGTGAAGATTGTATGAAGTTCTAGTATTTGTCCTGATGAGGGTTTTTGAACCTATGAGATGAGCATACAGCTATGTGAAGACAATCGGTGAGGCAAGGAACTTATCGTAGGTATGGAAAAGTAAAGTTTTATAACGGTGGGTATGCGATCGCGACAGGCTGACGGGCTATGAGTTTCAAAGACGCGATCGCGATTAAATCATTATGGTTAATTAGTAGCTCTCATTCGTTTAAAAACTAAACGAGAAATTCTAGGAAAAATTTTCCCATCATTAGCATAAGCGTCATCGTTACCAAAAACAGCCAGAACATAAGCTGTTTCGCCATCTTTCGTTGCCACAAAAGCTACCTCTTGCCGTGAATTGGAAGTCCAGCCAGCTTTGGAAGCGAACTTTACATCAGCCTTAGTTAAAGACTCGCCAAAAAAACCTCGTATAGGGTTAAAATCACCAGGAGCTTGCCACTGTTTTTTCCAAACTTCCGGACGCAAATCTCGTATTAGCCATCCGCACATTTTTTCACTTGCTGCTCGTGAAACAGCCTCTCCAGTCACACAAATTTCGTAAATAAGTCTGGCGGCGTGGTCTGTTGTTATTTGATTGCGGATAGGATTTTGCGGGTCGCCTCGCATCTGCAAATCGATACCTTTCGGTTCTGGAAGTTTTAGGTAATAAACAGGATAAGTCTTTTGGTTGATGTTAATATTTTCATAGCCTGCCGCTTGAAAAAATCTGTTAACTTGTTGGCGTTTATTTAGCCAAGCTTGAAATTCTGCCTCTGATTGTTTTGAACCAGATTCGGTGTTGGTTATACTGTCTAGAATGAAACTAGCCGCTTGGTTATCAGAATCATGAATCATTTTAGAAATATATATATTAAAATCGGACTCATTTTCCCAAATACTGTTTTCTATTTGAGCATAAGCAAGCGTCATCCAAAACATTTTAATTACGCTGGCAGGATATCGCAATTGATTTTGTTTATATCCAGCAATCTCTTGACGTTTTACATCTATTAAGGTAATAGATAAAGGTTTCTTGGGAAAATTTCTAACAGCAACAAGCCTCACAATTTCATCAACAATTGCTTGCAATCGGGCGCTTTGCTGAAAGTTCGGTGGGGACGTAAGGTTATAGACAACTTCGGAATTTTCTCGTCCTGGTAAACGTGAGGGAACTGGTTGTGAGGCTGCTTGAGGTAAGTCTGAAAATATCGGTGGGGAAGGAGGTATATATAGTGTTTGCGGTACAGTTGGGGATGGTTCGACAGATGGCCTTGTCGGACGCTGAATTATTAGGCGAGTGACAAATAATCCTAGAGTTGTGAAGATTGTAGCAACTGCGATCGCTAGTAGGATAAATTGCAGACAAGAAAGTTTAACGCGGCGTTTAGATACGCGCCTCTTAGGAGTTTTACCTGAAGCTTGTCTTGGTTTAGGCTTTCGGTTGGGCGAACTTGGCGGCGGAACTCGCTTTCTTTTAAGCTTCTCCTGTTGTTGCTTTTCGCGCTTTTTTAAGTAATCAATTTGTTTTTTTAGCTGTACATTCTGCAACCGTAAATTTTCAATTACTTGATAAGTATGGTCAAGTTCTGCCTCCAGTTCGGCAATCTCTTCGTCAATCTCATCCCATCCTAGTCGCGGTTTTGGACGCACTATCTACACCCTTTACAATTTTGGATTTTGAAGCAATTTTTGAGTAAATTAATTCCCAAAACATTGCATGGTTTTGGAGGCTTGCTCATACGGCAATCCGATTTGTAGGAATATTGATGAACCGCAGAGGCGCAGAGGGAGAGCAGAAAGATAGTTTCATAAATGGAGGAGAATTGCTATACCTTGTTTTAAAATTTGATTATATGATTGAGATCGTTAATAATTTATCAGTGCGAGTATTAGAAAACGTTAGCATTTTTTTATTTTACCCAATTTCTAATATAAGGAAGATTTAGCTAAAGTATGAAAAAAAATTATTCGGGCGTATAAAGATTTGATATATCCAATTTTTCATCTAGGGGAACGCCATAAGTTTATCTAACTATCTTCTTCGCGGTTGTCGAACAGAGTCTGTAATGGTGCGCTGGTTCCGACACAGACAGGAATAGCATTCTTAATCTCTGGGACTGAGTAAATAATGCTTCTAGCGGATAATACTTCTTCAATTTTCATAAGCGAAAAAACTCTGACATTTCAACTATGGTGGCAGCTTTAAAATGCAGATATCATGGATAAATATCTTAAGCCTAACAAGTAAAGAATAACAACTAACAACTACTTGAAATGATCCGCAAACCCGGCAAGCCAACCATTGTCAGCACAAGTCCCTTCATCGTTCTAAATAATAAAGGGCAGATCAAACGCTTTGAACTGGAAGAAAATCAACATTTTTTGGGCCGCGACCCAGAACGAGCCGATTTGGTGCTTCCTGATGACTGGGGAGTAATCTCTGGTTGTCACGCTGTGTTACGCAAGGAAGGGGATGACTACCGCATCCATGACGGGGATGGTTACAAGCGCAGTACCAATGGGCTATTTTTCAATCACACGCGGATAACGCCAACTGAAGGACATCGCCTGGAAAACGCCACTGAAATTCATATTGGACAGAATCCCCAAAACTTAATTCAGTTGCGATATTTTAATCCTTCCAGTTCTCAGACAGCAACGCAACCCCTGCTGCGTTCTATCTCCCTAAAAAATCAGTCGGTGGAACTAGGTCGCGAGCCCTCCGGTAATGCCGTTTTGCAATTGGATGCGCCGATAGTTTCTCGTCGCCACGCCACCATTGATGCTGATGCTCAGGGGCGCTACATTTTGCAAGATCATAGTCAAAATGGTGTGTTTGTAAATGGGCAAAAAGTGACAGGTTCGGCAGTGCTACAACCGGGTGCCATGATTCGGATTGGGCCATTTACCCTGGTGTTGCGCGCTGATGATTTGATGATACTCGACCAAGGCGATAAAATTCGCCTTGATGCTGAGAATCTGGTAATAAAAGGGCGGCTGGATGACATTTCTCTGGCAATTGAACCGCGACAATTTGTGGCTTTGGTGGGGGGAAGTGGGACTGGGAAATCTACGTTGCTGAAGGCGCTATTGGGGATTGAGGAGACGGCTAGCGGCGCGGTTTATCTGAATGGGGACAATTTGCAAAAGGACTTTAATATTTATCGCACCCAAATTGGGTATGTGCCTCAAGATGATATTTTGCACCGGGATTTAACGGTGGCGGAAGTGCTTTCTTATGCAGCATCGTTGCGATTACCGCCAGATACGGATGTGGAACAGGTGGTAGAAAAAACGCTTAAAGATATTGAAATGTCTCATTGGCGGGATGCGCTAATAAAAAACCTCAGTGGTGGTCAGCGGAAGCGAGTCAGTATTGGGGTGGAACTTTTAGCTGATCCGAAATTGTTTTTCTTGGATGAACCGACATCTGGACTTGACCCCGGTTTGGATAAGAAGATGATGCAGCTGTTGCGGAAATTGGCTTTGGAGGGACGCACGATTATTTTAGTTACTCATGCAACGGCGAATATTAAAATATGCGATCGCATTATCTTTCTCGGTCGCGGCGGACGGCTTTGTTACTTTGGTTCTCCTAATGACGCACTGAAATTTTTTGGGATTACAACTGGCGATTTTGCCGATATTTACACTCAGTTGGAGAAGGAAACGGACGCAGATACAGAGGCGATTGTCAAGCAAATTGCTGCAAATTTTCATAAATCTCCTGATTATCAAAATTATATCGGCAATTACATCGGTGGTGGAACTCAGGTATTACAACAAAACGATGAAACGCCGAAGAAGGTTAATATTTCTCCTTTTAAGCAGCTGGCTATATTAAGCGATCGCTATTTTAAGCTGGTCAGACGCGATCGCATTTATTTAGGATTATCCCTTTTAACTGCTCCCATCGGTATTGCCTTGATTCCTTTGGCAATTCAAGGTAAAAATCCCCTCGTTTTAGGTAGTGAATCCGACCCAAGTCTCGCACCTTTAGCATTGCGAGTATTATTTGTCTTTACCTGTGCCGCTATTTGGGTTGGGCTTTCCAGTTCCTTACAAGAAATTGTGAAAGAAGCGGCTATTTATATGAGAGAAAGATTGGTAAATTTAGGATTAATTCCCTATGTCGGTTCTAAAATATTGATACTTTCGGGGCTTGCTTTGCTCCAAAGTTTGTTAATGTCACTGGTAATTTTAATATTTTTTAAATCTCCCAGTCCTGAGTTAATTCCGTGGGCTGTCGGACTTGCAACTACTACTTTTCTTACTCTTTTCACTAGCATGAGTTTGGGTTTACTTGTCTCAGCTATTGTAAAAAACAGCAGTCAAGCTAATAGTGCTTTACCTCTACTTTTATTACCTCAAATTATATTTTCCGGTGTCTTATTTAAGATGGAAGGCATCGCCAGCAAATTATCATGGCTAATGTTAAGCCCTTGGTCTGTTGGCGCTTATGGTTCTTTGGTAAATATTAATGCTATGATTCCCGACCCAATTTATTTACCTAATGGTACGCTGGCTCCAATGCCGTTTGAAAAAACACCAATTTACGCTGCAACGTGGGATAATTTGGGTTTAAATTGGGGTATATTGTTGCTGCACGCTTTAGTTTACTTAATAATAACTTGGTGGTTACAGAAGCGAAAAGATATTTTTTAATTATAAATCAATTCCTGCACCATAGAAGTTGGGCTTCCTGTCGCCCAATTCACAAACATCAAACATATATTTCTTGTGAGGCAGGTATCTTGCTTGCCATTAGTTGGACAGCTAAAAACCTTCGTAGACTAGCATTTGTTAGGTTTCGGTGTTGCTCAAACCAACCTATAATTATTCTTAAGTTTTAGGCAATATTTTCTATGTAATTAAGGAAACCATCGCAAACCATAGCGCTTTTGATATGCCAAAATATATATGACATTTCGCTCCTCTAAGGGAGAAAGTAAACGATCGGGAAATTCTTCTGGATTATACTTGGGACGATACCAAGGCTGACGATTGAAGTAATCTTGCAAGTCTTTATTTAGAAACTTACGACCGTGACGTGCGTAAATTGAATTTCTCATAATATCTAGCTCATAAGCATTTTTACCTCTTAAATCGGCATCGGTAACGGGACGCTGAGAAAGCCAGGGAAAATCGTCAAATTTATTGGTTTGTTTACCCAAAAATCCTTCTACCAAAGGTGGGGAAGGTTTGGACAGAAAGAAACCAAGCAGGATAAACAACCCTATTAAACAGCCAAAAATTAAACTACCTATCCAAAATTTTTCCGGTTTATCCCGCACACCTGTCAACCAGCGGCTACGGCCGGAATTTGGCTGGGGAAGTGTTTCTGTCGGTTTGGAGAATAACTGACCAGACGGCATAACTGTGGTATCAGCATGTGAAAAATTTGATACCTGGGAAATTGTGCCAGACTGCAAGGCATCCAGCATCGCTTTGGCAGTAGGGAAGCGATCGCGTGGATGGGACTGAATCGCCTTGTCCAACACAGCTGCTAAACTGGAACTCACGCTCACAGCATCGCTGCGCCAGAGAATATCTCCTGTTTGGGGGTCAGTCTCCAACTGTTGGGGTGTATTGCCAGTCAGCAAATAAAGCGCCGTAAATCCTAAACTGTACAAGTCGCTGGAATATACTGGTCTACCAGCAGCCTGTTCAGGTGGCATATATCCAGGCGTACCAATGACAATTGAGCTAGTGGTACTACCGTGAGAATTTAACACCGTACTCATAGTTTCCCGCACAGCACCGAAATCAATCAGCACTGGCTTACCATCCCGCAGCCGCAAAATGATGTTGTCCGGCTTGATATCCCGGTGAATCATGCGCTTGCTGTGGACAAAATCGAGAACTGGCAATAGACTTATCAGAATCTCTTTGACAGCACTTTCGCTCATTACCCCCAAATGCTTCACTTTGGCTCTGAGCGTTTCGCCTTGAATCCATTCTTGAACTAAATAAAATTGCTCATCTGATTCAAGATAGGCATATAAACGCGGAATTTGCGGGTTTTCTTCCCCAAGTTCTTCTAAAATTGCCGCTTCTCGTTGAAACCGCTGTTGCACCAGTTGGTAAATTTGAGGGTTATTTGTTATCGGTTTCAGCTGCTTAATCACGCAGCGGCGTTGCGATGGCATTTGGGTATCTTCTGCGAGAAAGGTATCGCCAAATCCACCACTTCCTAGAGTCTGAATGATTCGATAGCGGTTGTTTAGGAGTGTTGGTGTCCTGACTGCCTGACAGAAGTAGGTGAAAGCCAATAGCCGCGGGGAATTTGTGAAAAAGGGTAGAGGGACATGAGAGGCTAGAGTTACCACACAACAGCCATCTATTCATGACAA
>NZ_JAMPKJ010000019.1 GCF_039962115.1 Funiculus sociatus GB2-C1
TAGGTGTCAACAATTTTTTGCCGCAGGTCAAGGGAGTAGGGTTTCATCTCTAATCAAGAAAATACTCATGCTCTATGCTTTGAGCGTACCTCACTAGACAGGAAAAGGCTATAAAGGCATTTTAGAATGCTAGCCTAATTTATAAAATAAATTTCCATAATAAACTATGGAAACGTTTACCGGATGTGGTGCAGAGCTTGCAAGAGAAAGAAGATACCTGAGATAACGTCGTAGGCTGTTTTCACAAACGGAACAATTGAAGGCATAGTCAGTGGTGCCCAACTAATCTAAAAAACTAAATACATAAGGAATATTAGTAAATTCCTACCATAAATGGTAAATCGCTTTTTAAAAGAAAAATTTTGACCAATAGCGAGGAAACTTGCCCAACGGCAATGTGAGCCAATTAAGTAAAAATCCTCTACCCGAAGGCAGAGGATTTTATTTATTTACCTACAAATGCTAGTTTCAGCCAGATTAACCGAACTTACCAGCAGTTGAGGCAATGAGGAAGGCAGCGTAGGTGAGGACGTAGCCCACAGCGAAGTGAACTAGACCAACCAAACGACCTTGGACGATGGACATAGCAACGGGCTTGTCCTTCCAGCGAACCAGGTTCGCAAGAGGAGTGCGCTCGTGTGCCCAGACAAGGGTTTCGATCAACTCTTGCCAGTAACCACGCCAAGCGATCAGGAACATGAAGCCAGTAGCCCAAACCAGGTGTCCAAAGAGGAACATCCAGTCCCAAACCGCCAGGTTATTCATGCCGTAGGGGTTGTACCCGTTGATCAGCTGAGCGGAATATAGCCAGAGGTAGTCGCGCAGCCAGCCCATGAGGTAAGTAGAAGACTCATTAAACTGAGCTACATTGCCTTGCCAAATACCCAAATGCTTCCAGTGCCAGTAGAAAGTTACCCAACCAAGGGTGTTCAGCATCCAGAACGCGGCGAGGTAGAAGGCATCCCATGCAGAAATGTCGCAGGTACCGCCACGACCAGGGCCGTCACAAGGGAAGGCAAAGCCGAAGTCCTTTTTATCGGGCATCAGCTTGGAGCCCCGAGCATCCAACGCACCCTTGACCAAAATCAGGGTGGTGGTGTGCAGACCAAGAGCGAAAGCGTGGTGAACCAAGAAATCGCCAGGGCCAATTGTCAAGAACAGGGAGTTAGTGCCGCTGTTGATGGCATCCAACCAGCCTGGTAAGTAAGTAGCACCCGCAGTGGAGGCAACACTATCGGCGTTAGACAGCAAAGTGTCAAAGCCGTAAAGCACCTTACCGTGAGAAGCCTGGATGAACTGAGCAAATACTGGCTCAATCAAGATTTGCTTTTCGGGAGTACCGAAGGCAACCACAACATCGTTGTGGACGTATAAGCCCAGGGTGTGGAAGCCCAAGAACAGGGATACCCAGCTTAAGTGCGAGATGATCGCTTCTTTGTGCTGTAGTACCCGGTCAAGAACGTTACCCCGGTTTTGCTCAGGGTCGTAGTCCCGCACCCAGAAGATAGCTCCGTGAGCGAACGCACCGAGCATGAAGAAACCAGCGATGTACTGGTGGTGGGTGTAGAGCGCTGCCTGAGTTGTGAAGTCCTTAGCCATGAAGGCGTAAGGAGGCATCGCATACATATGCTGCGCCACCAGGGAAAGAGCCGTCCCTAGCGCTGCCAGGTGGATTCCCAACTGGAAGTGTAGAGAGTTGTTATAGGTGTCGTACAGACCTTGGTGAGGCAGGTTGAACTGCCCTTCAGTTTTGGTGCCAAAGAAGTTTTTGGCGTTCAGCATATCTTTGATGCTGTGACCAATTCCGAAGTTTGTCCGGTACTGGTGACCGGCGATGATGAAGATAACAGCGATCGCTAAGTGGTGATGAGCCATATCCGTCAGCCACAGCGATTCTGTCTGAGGATGGAAGCCACCCAAGAATGTCAGAATAGCTGTTCCAGCACCTTGTGCAGTTCCGAAAATCTGCCCTGGGGTATCTGGGTTCTCAGCGTACACACCCCAATTTCCAGTAAAGAAGGGGCCTAAGCCTGCTGGGTGAGGTAGCGTGGTCAGGAAGTTATCCCAACCTACGTGCTGTCCACGAGATTCGGGGATAGCAACGTGAATCAAGTGACCTGCCCAAGCCAAAGAGCTAACTCCAAACAAACCTGCCAGGTGGTGGTTCAGCCGAGGCTCAGCACTCTTAAACCAGGACAGGCTGGGACGGAACTTAGGCTGTAGGTGCAGCCAGCCTGCGAACAGGAAGACCGCAGACAGCAAAATCAGGAATACTGCACCTTGGAATAGGTCATTATTCGTCCGCATCCCGATGGTGTACCACCAGTGGTAGACACCAGAGTAGGCAATGTTTACAGGAAAGTTCGCACCACCTTGGGTGAAAGCTTCTACTGCCGGTTGACCAAAGTGGGGGTCCCAAATCGCGTGAGCGATGGGACGGACATTTAGCGGATCTTTGATCCACTGCTCAAAGTTACCTTGCCAGGCGACGTGGAACAGGAGACTGGAAGCCCACAGGAAAATAATTGCCAGTTGACCGAAGTGGGTAGCAAAAATCTTTTGATAAAGATTTTCCTCCGTCATTCCATCATGGCTTTCAAAGTCGTGAGCCATTGCAATCCCGTACCAGATCCGACGTGTCGTCGGGTCCTGAGCGAGGTCTTGGCTAAATTTGGGAAATTTTGTCGCCATAGTATCCTCAATTATCGGTACAGAGTGCTGAGAACTAAGCAAGTCCTACTCATTACTCAGCACTCATTACTCAGTCCTGACTTATCCTATTGATAGGATTCGCGCCTCGAAGAACGCCCAAATCGTGACGATTGCCCCCAGGAGGAAGTGAGCAACCCCCACAGCCCGACCCTGAATGATGCTCAGAGCGCGAGGCTGGATCGATGGGGCAACTTTTAGTTTATTGTGTGCCCAAACGATGGATTCAATCAACTCCTGCCAGTAGCCGCGACCACTGAACAAGAACATTAAGCTGAATGCCCAGACAAAGTGAGCGCCCAGGAACAGCAGACCATAAGCGGAGAGAGCTGATCCGTAGGATTGAATCACTTGAGCGGCTTGCGCCCACTGGAAGTCACGCAACCAGCCGTTAATCGTGATGGCACTCATCGCAAAGTTGCCACCAGTTATGTGATCCACCGTACCATCGGCATTGACTGTTCCCCACACATCCGACTGCATTTTCCAGCTGAAGTGGTAAACCGCGATCGCAATCGTGTTGAACATCCAGAACAGACCCAGGTAAACGTGGTCCCAACCAGAAACCTGGCAGGTACCGCCACGACCAGGACCGTCGCACGGGAACCGGAAGCCCAGATTAGCCTTGTCTGGAATCAGACGAGAGCTACGAGCAAACAGGAAGCCCTTCAGCAAAATCAGCACTGTAACGTGAATTTGAAAGGCGTGAATATGGTGGATCATGAAATCCGCCGTACCCAGAGCAAGTGGCATCATCGCTACCTTGCCACCTACAGCCATAATCCCGCCACCGAAGGCATAGCTAACTGGCTCAAGCTGGTTGGGAGCGGTAGCTCCGGGAGCCAGAGTGTGCAGATTTTGCACCCACTGAGCAAATACCGGTTGCAGCTGAATTGCTGTATCCGAGAACATATCTTGGGGACGACCCAAGGCACTCATCGTGTCGTTGTGGATGTACAAACCGAAGCTGTGTAAGCCCAGGAAAATACATACCCAGTTGAGGTGAGAGATGATTGCATCCCGGTGACGAATCACCCGATCCAGCAAGTTGTTTTGGTTCACAACCGGATCGTAATCCCGCACCATGAAAATGGTAGCGTGAGCTGCTCCACCAACGATACAGAATGCCCCAATCCACATATGGTGGGTGAATATGGACAACTGAGTCGCGTAGTCAGTGGCGAGGTACGGATACGGAGGCATCGCGTACATATGGTGCGCCACAATAATGGTCACAGAACCTAGCATAGCTAGGTTGATACCCAACTGAGCGTGCCAGGAAGTTGTGAGGTTTTCATAGAGACCTTTATGACCATCACCTGTGAAGGGGCCTTTGTGGTTCTCTAGGATTTCCTTAATGCTGTGACCAATTCCCCAGTTGGTGCGGTACATATGACCGGCGATGATGAACAGCACCGCCAAAGCCAAGTGATGGTGGGCTGTATCTGTCAGCCATAAGCCGCCAGTGACTGGGTTTAAGCCACCTTTGAAGGTGAGGAAGTCAGCATACTGACCCCAATTCAAAGTCCAGAACGGCGTTAACCCTTGGTTAAAGCTGGGATACAGCTGCGCCATCAAGTCACGGTTCAAAATGAACTCTTGGGGTAGGGGGATATCTTTGATAGCCACTCCCGCATCCAGCAGCTTGTTGGTGGGTAGGGCCACGTGAATTTGGTGACCTGCCCAAGACAAGCATCCCAGTCCCAGCAATCCTGCTAGGTGGTGGTTCAGCATCGACTCCACATTCTGGAACCATTCCAGTTTAGGAGCACGCTTGTGATAGTGGAACCAGCCAGCAAACAGCATCAGAGCTGCTGCTACCAAGCCACCAATGGCAGTGCAGTAAAGCTGGAATGTGTTTGTGAAGCCAGCCGCCCGCCAAACCTGGAACAAGCCGGATGTAATTTGAATTCCGTGGAAGCCACCGCCCACATCGGCATTCAAAATATCTTGACCTACGATTGGCCAGACAACTTGAGCGCTAGGCCTGATTCCAAGGGGATTGGCTAGCCAAGCTTCGTAGTTAGAAAAGCGAGCGCCATGAAATTCCATACCGCTTAGCCAGATGAAGACAATGGCTAAGTGACCAAAGTGCGCCGCAAAGATTTTCCGAGATACGTCTTCTAAGTCACTTGTATGACTATCGAAATCGTGGGCGAGAGCGTGAAGGTTCCAAATCCAGGTGGTGGTTTTTGGCCCTCTAGCAAGGGTGCGGTCAAAATGACCGGGCTGCGACCACTTCTCAAAAGAAGTTGGTACCGGGTCTTTATCAACTACTACCCTTACCTTTTGCTCCCGCTCCGGAGGACTGATTGTCATGAGGACTCTCCTCTCTTTAGACAAGGAACGAGAACTGTCCCATTCAACAAAGTTGATTTTAATGGGGGCAGGAAAGCTGGCTGGGAAGAACCACTTTCCCCGAATTATGTAATGCCCGTTTTAAAGGGTTCACTACAGAGGGAAGGATTCAAAACCACACCCTCTATCTTGTAGATGATAGGTCTTGAATTACAGCCTATTCCGATGGACTTAACAATAATTCAAATTTGGTCAATCGTTTATGTAACTTAGCTTGCACCTCCATAATCAGGGGTACAAAGTCAAGAGGCGTTAAATTTAGTTTACAAAACTAAATTATCAGCTCATTTAAAGCTGGTATTTTTTTTCCTTACTATCTGCGGAAATTCCCTAGATTTCGGCGGTCAGATTCATGCTTTTGGGCTATATTTCCCTATGGGCAGCTGTCGCGCAAAGAGTAGGAGTGAGTGTTGGGCATGAATCGCCAGTGGAAACCTGTAAGAGTGCTAGTTTCATTTTTGATGGCAGCAGTATTGGTGGGGAGTTTAGCCGGGTGCGGCAAAGCCTCCCCGAAACCGCCAGATGCTGCCTCCAAAGGCATATCTTCCCTAGCCTCTGGGGCAGTCTCAGAAGTGTCGCCGCCAGAAGTCATTCAACAGTTGCGTCCAGCCTTGGAAGCTTATCAGCCGCAAGTAAGTATTCTCAGTCCCCAGGCAGATGAAATTCTCCAAGACACCAAAGTTGAGGTAAGGCTCCAGGTTCAGGACTTGCCAATCTTCAAAAACCCTGACTTTGGTCTAGGCCCGCATCTGCACGTAATCCTTGACAACCAACCTTATGAGGCGGTTTACGACTTAAACAAACCCTTAGTTTTTGAAGATTTAGCTCCCGGAACTCATACCCTGCGAGTCTTTGCCTCCCGTCCTTGGCATGAGAGCTTCAAAAACGAAGGCGCTTACGCCCAAACTACCTTTCACCTGTTCACCAAGACAGCAGGCAACAACCCCGATCCTCAACAGCCACTGTTAACCTATAGCCGTCCTAAAGGCAGCTATGGGGCCGAGCCAATAATGCTCGATTTCTATCTGACCAACGCCCCCCTGCACCTAGTCGCGAAGGAAAATCCTGAAGACGACATTGCTGACTGGCGAGTACGTGTCACAGTGAATGGTCAAAGCTTTGTTCTAGACAGATGGCAACCGCTTTATCTCAACGGCTTTAACCAAGGGAAAAACTGGGTACAACTAGAGTTTTTGGATGAGAAGGGAAACCCAGTTAACAATGTGTTTAACAACACAGTCCGGCTGATAACCTACGATCCCAAAGGCAAAGATACCCTAGACAAGATTGTGCGGGGTGAACTTTCAGCAGATCAAGTTCGGGGAATTGTAAACCCCAGCTACACCGCTACGACGCCAGTACCAACGCCAACCCCGACACCGGAACCGTTACAAACTCCTAGCGTTGAAGAAACGCCTACGCCTCAGATACAGGAAGAGATACCGACAGAACCGGAAGAATTACAGCCAACAATACCAGCCGAACCCTTACCGGCCCAGACAAAACAGGTAGAAAAACCCAAAGGTGGCTTTTTCAATCGCTTCCGTGGTAAATCTGCTCCTGTCCCATCACCTAAATTGCCAGAGGTGATGGAGTCGCCGACTCCGGAACCAGCAGCACCAGAAACAATTCCGCTACCAGAGTTTTTACCAGAACCGGAAGTATCGCCGATTCCAACTCCAGAAGTAGAACTAATTCCCCCAGTTGAACCAGTACCGACCCAGACAAAACAGGTAGAAAAGCCTAAAGGCGGCTTCTTCAATCGCTTCCGGCGGCAACCTTCCCAGGAGGTGACACCTGCTCCCAGCTTGCCACCGACAGAGCCAGAAGTTATCGAAACACCTTCGCCGGAACCCTTGGCACCAGAAACAGCTCCTGAACCAGAGGCAGGTGTTGTTACTCCTTCCCCCAGCTTGCCGCCAACGCTACCGGAGATAGTGCCATCACCAGCGCCTGAAGCAGTGACTCCTGATTTGGTTGAGCCTCAGCCACAGAGTTCACCAGAAGCAGTACCTTCAACCACATCATTGGAAGGTAAACCCAAAGTGGATTTGAAGGAAGTCTTCCTGCCAAAAACTTCTCCAACCCCAACCCCAAGGATTATCCAAGCCCCAACTGAACCAGATATCCCCAGCAGCTTCTTCAAGAAATCAGCACCACCAGTAACACCAGAACCTGCTCCCGCAGTTGATGAGACGGGGGAGGCTGAGTCAGGAGGTTAATAACCCTAGAAAAACTGGGTCAAAATCAGAGAGTGCGATCGCATTCTCTGATTCTCTAAACCCTCCTGCCCTAAACCAGCGAAACTGTAACAAAATCTAGCTCAATGCCAAATTTATTAGTGATGGTATCTATCACCTTGGCTTCTTCTGGTGTTGTCACGCCGTCTAACTGAGCAATTTTCTGGCATTGAGCCAGAAGCGGTACACCAAAGTCACGGTTGATTTGATTCAGCAAAGTCTCTAATTGTGGCGGTGATTTAATATTGGATGCGATCGCTTCCATTGAAGCTGGACTCAGGTTCAATGTTTGTAGTTCTGGCAAAATCTGTTCCCAAGTTTTCCCCGGATTCCCCGCCAAAACAACGTGAACCAAAATCTGATCCATCACTACTTCTTGAGCGATCGCGCCTTCTAAATACTTCTCGCTTTGAGCCTGAACATCCACTAGCGTCGCTTCCAAAGTTAAAGGGCTGTTTTTACCTTCATAGAAGCGGCAAGCCGCATATCCCAGCGCATAAATCATCCCTGCATTAGTGCTGGCACCAATAACTGCTCCAGCAACAGGAATATTTCTCAGGAAACCTAAAAAACCTGCTTTGACGGCATAGCTGCTGCCAACTTTTAACGCTTGAGTGCCAGCAGCTTTTAAAGCTTGGCTACCTCCGAAAGACAGACCAAAAATTGCTATAACCTCATCCTTCCTGGCTGGATCTTTTAATTCCAATCCATAGGCACAAGCAATCTGGTAAACCATTTCAGCCTGCAATAGCATATTAGCCGCAAAATCCACTACAAACGCAGCAGCAGCAGCTCCCGGCACTAGGCTACTAACTAATCCTGAACTTCCGGCATACAGTGCTTTATTTATCATCAGACGATGAGCAATATCGCTCGGTTTTTCGTGAGGATATTGCTGCTGAAGTTTTTTCACTTCAGCTTCAGCTTTCACAATATCCACTTTGTCTATAAAGTCCAACCAATCCGGCGGCAAAATATTTTTCACCTGTTGTAGCAGGGGGCTATTGACAATCAAATCAATTGCGTACCCTGTTCCTTCCGTTGCTTGTAAAGCGGCGCTACCAATTACACCGCCAACACCTACGGCGGCTCCGGCAACAGTCCCACCAGCTTGTACAGCAGCAGTTCCGACTATTCCTGCGGTTTCTACGGCGGCTCCGGCGACGGCTCCACTAGCTTGAACATACAGCACCCCCAACTACTCCTGCGGCTCCTGCTACTGCGCCAAACATCGATCCAAAAAAAGATGGTTTTTGTACAGTTAACTGAGTATCTGTATCAGCTTTGATAAGAGACGTGGAGGACTGAGCCTCAATATTTGTTTCAGGTATTGACAAAGGTAAATTTACCTGATTGTCTAGCTCAAACTCTTGTTGCCACTCGGGAAAATCTTCCCCTGTCTCCCGCCCGTATATTTTGACTTTCTTGAAAGATTCAATTCCTAAGCCGATTAATCCATCACGAATCAGCGGGACTACTGCCTGTTGATCTGGAACTGGGGCTGATTCCAGCATTACCTGTAAAATATTATCTTTTAAGCTGGCTTTTGCAGTAATACCTTTCGGTTGCACAGAGTGGTTAATTTGAGCTTCAATAGCTTTGGCGTCGCCTGTGCGAGCAAGTTCCAGAAGATTCGGCTGAGTCATAACCAGTAGATTTAACGTAAGGTTCTAAACTCAGGGTTCCCGGATTTTTACGATAGATTGACATTTTTCAGCATTTTTTGCGTGATCGCACTCCCGGTATAAAGTAGTCAACCAGAGTTTCGCTAACGTAAAGGAGTGTAAAGTTATGCGATCGCGCTCACTAATAAATCTATGACTCCCCGCGTTAGAGCGCCAGAGTTTCCCAAAAACAAAACCTGGCTAAACACCGACCGCCCTCTCTCTATCCAAGAGTTAAAAGGGCGAGTCGTAATACTTGACTTTTGGACATATTGCTGCATTAACTGCCTGCACGTCCTGCCAGATTTAAAATACCTCGAACAAAAATACAAAGACAGCCTTACAGTCATTGGGGTTCATTCTCCCAAATTTGAAAACGAGAAAGAAGCTGAAAACATCCGTCAGGCAATCCTGCGTTATGACATTGAGCATCCAGTCGTAGTTGACAGCAATTTTGCGATTTGGCGACACTATGCCGTCCGTGCATGGCCTACCTTGATGGTGATTGACCCGGAAAGCTACGTCATTGGCTATATGTCTGGGGAAGGAAATCGGGATGCTTTAGACCAGTTGATTTCGCAGCTAATTGAGCAACACAAAGAGCAGGGAACGATTAATTTTCATGAACTTAGCTCCATTTTGGAAAAACAGCGGCAACCCTTGGCGGCACCCCTAGCTTTTCCCGGTAAAGTGTTAGCGGATGGCGATCGCTTATTCATCGCCGACTCCGGTCATCACCGCATCGTTGTCAGTACCATCGCAGGTGAAGTGCTACATATAATTGGCACTGGCAAACAAGGGTTAACCGACGGTTCCTTTACTGAAGCTCAGTTTTTCGCTCCTCAAGGCATGGCACTAGATACCGAGAATCAAATTCTCTACGTCGCCGATACCGAAAACCACGCCATACGTAAAGTTGACCTCAAACATCAGCAAGTGCAAACCATTGCTGGTACTGGCGAACAAAGCCACCAAATCCGCCCCCACGGTGGTGCTGGACTAGAAACTAAGTTAAATTCCCCTTGGGATATAGAAAAAGTCGGAAATAGCCTATTTATCGCTATGGCTGGCCCTCACCAAATCTGGGAAATGCAGCTAGAAACTGGCACGGTCAGCACCTATGCAGGCACAGGTGCAGAATCATGCGTCGATGGAAATCTTGACGAATCTGCCTTTTCCCAACCCAGTGGCATCACTACAGATAGCCAAGAATTATATATAGCCGACAGCGAAATTAGTTCAATTCGCGGTGTCGGACTCGGCAAACAAGCTCAAGTGAGAACCGTCTGCGGCAGCGGTGAGCTATTTGGATTTGGAGATGTTGATGGTGAAGGCTACGACGTGCGACTCCAGCATTGTCTAGGTGTTGAATATGCCCAAAATTCCCTTTGGGTAGCTGATACCTACAACCACAAAATTAAGCGAGTTGACCCCAAAAGCGGCATTTGCGAAACTGTTTTGGGAGGCACGGCAGGATTTCAGGATGGTGAAGGCACCAGCGCACGATTTTCTGAGCCATCAGGACTAAGTGCTGTTGGTTCCACTCTATACATTGCGGATACTAATAACCATGCCATCCGTTGTGTCAATCTCACTACGCTGAGTGTCACAACCATGAAGTTTCCAGCATTGTGTGCGCCAGATGTCTGTATTCCCGCCGCTTATGAAAATTAAATTTCTCGTTCCCTGGCTGGCCCAGGGAATGCTATTCTCGGAGGCTCTGCCTCCCGTAATGTTTGGCAGACGAGGCAGAACCTCTAGATTTGCATTGCTAGTCTCTGACTGGCAACAAGATAAACAAGAGAAAATTTATAAATCCACAGCGCCGAGTACCTGTAGCACTCTTTCAATATTATCCAAATCACCAACAATCCTTCGCACAGGCTGAGGCCAGACCCGAACAAGGGTCGGTGTTGCAGAGATATGATTAGACTCCGCCTGCTCTGGGTGTTTGAAGATATCAATAACTTTCAAAGTGTAAGGATGACCAAGAGATTGCTCTAACAGCTGGTGCAAACTTTGGAGAGTCCGTTCAGTGGTTCCATTATGTCCGGAAACAAAGAGGCGCAGGACATAGCCACGAGTTGGAACTGTAGGTAATGAAGGTTGGAAACCAGTTCGCTCCAAGCGCACGATTAAGTCGTGGTTTTCCCAAAGTTGGGGAAATTGGTCGCGATAAGTTTCCAGTACAATCGGGTCGCCTAATTCTGGGGGCCAAGGAGCAATTTGCCAATTTTGCCAATCGCCAGTCTGGAAAACCCCATTCAGTAATGCCTGATGCCGTCGCACTGGCGGATAAACTTCAGCAGCAACCTGCAATTCTTGGGTGTAAGGAGCAAACCAGCGATCGATTGTGGCAGTGTACGCTGGCACTAAAAAATGAGGAGGCTCCTGTAACCCCAGCATTTCTTGAAGTCCAGCACACAGATGCAGGTGCCAGTGGTTCTGCTTAGTGGAGTCAATACAATAAATTAAATCTCCCCCTGGTGTAAACAGGGCAATGCCTTTGAACAACTGGGGGATGTGTAGTTGGTATTGGGTCAAGGAAATGCGCCAAAAGAATAAAAATTAAAAATTAAAAATGGAAGAAGACGGTCTTCTTCCATTTTTAATTTTACATTTTTAATTGTTATACCCGTCCTCGGAGGAATTGAGCCATCTCGTTAGGAGTAGGCGACATTTCCAAGGCAGTTTCTTCAGTAATTCTACCTTCTTGATAGAGGTCGAGGAGTGCTCTATTCATAGTAATCATGCCGTCAAAACTGGAGGCAAGCATGATTCCGGTAATCTCTTCATACTTACCTTCCTTGATGTAATCTTTGATCGCCTCAGTATTGATCAGGATGTCGTGGAAAGCAGCACGTTTCCCATCGGTGGTTTTGCACAAACCTTGGGAAATGATGGATACAAGAGATTCAGCGATCGCTATCTTCATAGAATGCTGCTCCTCAGCTGAGTAAAGATTGAGAATACGCTCAATCGTTTTCACAGCGCTGTTGGTGTGTAGCGTTCCCATTACCAAGTGACCAGTTTGAGCAGCTTTGAGCGCAGTGTTAACCGTTTCTTTATCACGCATTTCCCCCACCAGAATCAAGTCGGGGTCTTCCCGCAACGCTGCTTTCAGTGCGTTGTCAAACTTCAAGGTGTTCAAACCGACTTCCCGGTGTTTAATTAGAGACTTGCGACTGGTATGAACAAATTCAATCGGGTCTTCAATGGTGATGATGTGCTTTGCCATTTCTTTATTGATGTAGTCAATCATGGCAGCCATCGTGGTAGATTTACCAGAACCTGTCGGCCCTGTCACCAAAATCAACCCTTTATGGTAATGACAAATATCTTTAAATACTTCTGGCAACCGTAGCTGCTCCATCGTCAAGATATTGTTCGGGATGAGTCGCATTACCATCGCCGGACCGCGCATAGAACCAAATACGTTGATCCGTGCCCGCGAAAACTCGTACTGCGTTACCCCGTCAAAGTCTAGACGTTCTTCAAATTCCCGAATCTGAGCATCACTCATCACTTCCCGCAACCAGCTCATAAAAGTTGCTTCATCCGTTAACGGATAGTCAGTCGTTTCCATGTCGCCCCGCTTGCGGAAGCGCGGAACTTCAGATACACCTACGTGAATGTCGGAAATTCCATTTTCATGAGCCTTGACGACGATTTCCCGTAATGTTGGTTGTCCCGGACTAGGGCCTACAGGTTTTGCAGGTGTGCGAGATACAACAGTTGGTGCAGCCGAGGAAGGCGGGGGAGCTGGTCGCCCTGAAGGTGGCACCCCAGGCGGCATCCCAGGCGGCATCCCAGGGGGAACTTTGGGGGGAGGCGGAGGAGCTGCGACAGCGGTTCTTTGTGTCGAAGACATATCCACAGTTTGCATTGGCTGCTGCTGAGTAGAACTGGTGGCAGCTGCATCCCTTGCTGGAGGTCGCATTCCCGGCGGTGGTGCAGGGGGTACGCGGGGTGGAGGGGGCGGTGACATCGGTGGACGCTGGGGTTCTGTCATCTTTCAAATACCGCTGTTAGAAAATTTACATCAATTCATAAAGCGCACTTTCATCCCACGAAGACGTTTCCTCAAGGCAGCCCTCAGAGGTGATGCGGGGTTTGGCGGCTGTTGTAGGAGTTTTAAGCCCTCCTATTGGTAGTTTTCCCAAAACTAGGGGGTGAGTAACATTCACCGGAAAAAATTCTTTCTTTCCAGGGGATTGTTTAATTTGGGATTTTGAATAGGAGGTTTTCTCCCAGTTACCTTCTCCCCAGTCCCTTTCATAGATGAGCTTAATTATGAGAATATTTCTTGGAAATCATAAGATATGTTAAGCAGAATGGTGTTGGATTGGTTGTATAGAAGTTATATAGGCGATCGCGTCTTTTCAGCCTGCCTATAAAATAAGCTGAAACCCTAACACTCTTGAAACCTATATCTTTTGGGGGATGGTGGTTATAATTTGCGCTTTACAATAAGCCGACGCTAAAAATTTCGCAGCCATAAATAATCTGAACTGAGTGTAAATTTTAGTGAAGATAAGCTCATCTTAAGAAAAGGATTAACTATACTAATTTTCACGCCAGTCGAGCCGCAAGGATCGATTAAAAGTCATTTTCTACATATAAATTCGTTGTTTGGGTATCAGGAGAAAAAATCATGCAACTGACTCAGAACCAAAGTTTGGGAAAAGGTTATTCATTATCTACGATCAAAAGCTTTTTGATCTGGACTTTTACTTTAACGGTTTGCTTACTGGTTGTAGGCTTCCCGTTGGTTGTCCTCATGGTTACGGTAGGCGCAATGCTTGCGATCGCTTTACAATCTGTACTGCCTGTGAGCGCTGTATTATTGGTGGCAGGAGCCTTGATTGGAGCAAATGTTTTGGCAGTTGTCGCTGGTGCGGCATTGTTAACTCTCAAGGGAGTACATCCTCAAGAAGTCCGTTGGTTGCACTGGCTGCACGGTGAAGCAAATCCTCGCCACACTTCAGTGTATGCAGCTTGTCCACTAACTTGCGATCTAGATTCCTAACAACTGAATAAATTGTGAACGCTCATCTAAAGAAAGTGTGTTGTCTGCAACAGTTCAATGACCCGGCATCTGCCGGGTCTTTTCGTAGGAGAATCTTTATATAGGATTGGGAAAAGCGAACAACTTTGTATGCGTCCGAAGTGTGAAAAACCGCATCAAGTACCATATAAAGGAAGCGATCGCAATTCCTGTTACTCGCAAATGACCTAAATTTCCATGCTCCCATCTCCTTTTTCGATTTGCATCACCCTGGGAACCCGTCCGGAAGCGATTAAACTGGCACCAGTTATCCAGCAGTTCCAGCGATCGCCCAATTTTAAAACTCAGGTAGTTTTGACTGGTCAGCATCGAGAAATGGTTCAACAGGTGATGCAGCTATTTGGACTGAGTGCTGATTGGAATCTAGAAATCATGCAACGTCAGCAAACTCTCACAGATATTACCTTTCGCAGTTTGCGGGGACTAGAAGCCATATTTGGACAGTTGCAGCCACAAATGGTAATAGTTCAAGGCGATACAACCACAGCTTTTGCAGCTACTTTGGCGGCGTTTTACCAAAAAATCCCTGTAGGTCACGTAGAAGCGGGATTACGCACAGACGATCTATTTAATCCTTACCCAGAAGAAGCCAATCGACGGCTGATTTCCCAACTAACCCAGCTACATTTTGCGCCAACATCGCTGGCGGTGGAAAACCTGCAACGTTCTGGAGTGACGGGTGAAATTCACCAAACTGGAAATACAGTAATTGATGCTTTGCTGACGGTGGCGAAAAGTCAGCCAGAGTGCGACATTCCCGGTTTGGACTGGAATCAATACCGCGTACTTCTAGCAACAGTTCACCGCCGGGAGAACTGGGGGGAACCACTCCAAGGAATTGCAGAGGGATTTCTACATATATTAGATAAGTTTCCCGATACAGCTTTATTGTTACCCCTGCATCGAAATCCGACAGTGCGAGAACCTTTACAAGCACTTTTAGGAACTCACGAGAGAGTTTTTTTAACAGAACCCTTAGATTACGCCCAGCTTGTAGGCGCAATTCAACGCAGTTACTTGCTGTTAACAGATTCCGGGGGATTACAAGAGGAAGCACCGAGTTTAGGTAAACCAGTGCTAGTTTTACGGGAAACCACAGAAAGACCAGAAGCTGTAACAGCAGGTACAGCAAAATTGGTGGGTACCGACTCAAATCAAATTCTGGTTGCAGCGACCCAATTGTTAAGTAACCCAGATGCCTATCAAAAGATGGCAACAGCGATTAATCCTTTTGGCGATGGACGTGCATCTGAGAAAATTTTGCAAATTGTAGAGAAATATTTCTCTAGCTGTTAAAAATTAGTAACTTTCTAAGGATAGAGAGTGTCGCCAGTGGTGGAGTCAAAGACAAACAGCTGATTCAGGTCGAGTTGGATGGTCAAGCGATCGCCCGGACGACCCCGCCAATCTGCACCCGCCTGAAAATTCACCACAACAGCAGATTCCGGCAAACGCCCACGAACTAGAATCTCCCTCCCCAAAGGTTCAACAACATGCACCTCAACAACTAACTGTCCATATTCCTTATCTTCTGGGGGCGTTTGCGGTTCGTTAATCCAAATATGCTCTGGACGAATTCCCAAATCAAAAGTTTTCCCTTCAGGGAGTTTTAACTTATTGCGAAGCGCAAACAAACAAGGTAAAGATTCGTTGCCTATCTGAAAAACTTCACCCGTGTAGGTCGCAGATAAAATATTCATCGGCGGACTACCTAAAAACGTCGCCACCATCCGATTAGCAGGTCTGGCATAAATATTTTGAGGGTCGCCAATTTGCTGAATTCGACCTTGATTTAGCACTATAATTTGATCGGCTAAAGTCATCGCTTCTACCTGATCGTGGGTGACATAAATAGTAGTAATTCCCACTTTTTGATGTAGCTGCTTGAGTTCCGCCCGGGTATCATCTCGCAACTGAGCATCTAAATTAGAAAGTGGTTCATCTAAGAGAAATACTTGGGGTTGACGTGCGAGCGCTCTCCCCAACGCTACTCGCTGCTGCTGTCCTCCAGAAAGTTGCTTAGGCTTACGATCCAGAAGATGGGAAATATCGAGCGATCGCGCTACCGTTTCCACCCGTTCTCGAACCATTTTCTTCTCAAAAGAGCGCATCCTCAGACCAAAAGCCAGATTTTCCGCTACCGTCATGTGCGGGTAAAGCGCATAATTTTGGAATACCATCGCCACATCCCTCGCCCTAGCTGGGACGCCATTCATCAAAGTATCCCCGATGTAGAGATTACCGCCAGTGGCAGTTTCCAAACCAGCAATCGTTCGCAAAATCGTCGATTTACCGCAACCAGAAGGCCCCACCATCACCCAGAATTGTCCATCAGGCACCTCAAAGGTAATATTCTCAATGGCAGTGGTATTAGTAAATCTGCGCGTAATGCCTTGTAAGCGAACGTTTGCCATAGTTTTTAGTTATTAGTCATTAGTTATTAGTTTATACATAGTTATTAGTAAAAATGCCTTACTGTAGGCGCTTCGCCTTCTCCAAGGGTAGTCACGGCTTTGTAAGTGGAACATCAAAACTAAAGTGCTGTGGGTATATATTTCCTAATTACTATTGCAAAGGAAGCGATCGCTTGCTCGAACTTTCGGGTTATTAGTCAGATAGTCCTGCACCCAATTACAGCTGTGCAACAGGAGATTATCTAAATCCAGATTCCAGATACTCGCTGTTTGATCCTGACTAGCAGAAGCAAGTGCTTTACCATCAGGACTGAAACTGACGCTTGTAACGCGGCCACTATGACCTTGAAGAGTTTTAATCAAAGTATCATCAAGCCGCCACAATTGTACTGTATTTTCCCAAGTAGTCGTCGCCAAAATCTGACCATCTGGACTAAAACTAAGGTGAGAAACGCTATCAGTATGCCCTTCTAAAGTTCGATACAAAGATCCATCCCGGCGCCAAAGTTTTACAGTATTATCATAACTAGCTGACGCGATTAGCTGGCCATTGGGACTAAACGTTACATCCAAGACCCAGCCATTATGCCCAGCCAGGGTTTGGATGTATTTGCCATCAGATGTCCAGAGTTTGATAGTATTATCATCGCTGGTAGTTGCCAGTGTATTACCATTCGGACTAAAGGCAACTGCATTAACGCGATCGCTATGTCCTTTCAAAGTTTTAATCAGCCTACCAGAAACATCCCAAAGTTTCACTGTCTTATCGCGAGAAGCAGACGCAATGATCTTACCATTAGGACTAAAAGCCACATCCAAAACCCAATCTTTATGTCCATTCTGCCCGTTTAAAGTCAAAAGCAGCTTACCCGATATACTCCAAATTTTCACCGTTTTGTCGCGAGAAGCAGAAGCAATCAACTGACCGTCTGGACTAAAAGTAACACTAAGTACCCGGTCTTTATGCCCCACCAAAGTTCCGAGTAACAATCCACTTTTGTCCCACAATTTTACCGTTTTATCTTGACTAGCAGAAGCTAAAGTCTGACCATCTGGGCTGAAACTAATGTCATGCACATGATCCTTATGTCCTTTTAAAACAATGCGCGACATATCGTTAAGTCGCCAGAATTTAACAGTTTTGTCGTAGCTACCAGAAGCCAAAGTCTGACCATCTGGCGACCAAGATACACTGGTGACAGCATCGCTGTGTCCCTTAAGAATTCTGTAGGAACGGGTTTCAAACTTGGCCTTACTGTCACGCCGCCAAACTCTCACCGTATTATCATTACTGGAAGAAGCTAACTTCTGACTATCGGGACTAAAACTAACTCCAAATACCCAGTCAGTATGTCCTGCCAGCGTCTGAACCAGTTCGCCGCTTTTGTTCCAAAGTTTTATCGTTTTGTCATCGCTTGCCGAAGCCAAAAGCTGCCCATCCAGGCTGAAATTCAGGCAAGTCACTTTACCTTGATGTCCCCGCAAAATTTTTTCAGGCTGCTCTAGCTTTTGCTTGGAAATATCCCAAATGCTAATGATTTTGTCATAACTCGCCGTAGCTAACAACCTCCCATCCGGGCTGAAAACAACGCTAGTAACTTTGCTGTTATGTTTTAAGGTCTTCAGCAACTGGCCAGTGCTGCGGTTCCAAAGCTTTACCGTTTTATCATCACTTGCTGAAGCCAATATTTTACCGTCTGGGCTGAAGCTGACGTTATTAACCGGGCTACTATGTCCTTTAATTGTTCTAATTAAAGTACCGTCTGTTTTCCACAGTTTTATCGTCTTGTCTAAACTGCTAGAAGCCAACGTTTTACCGTCTGGGCTGAAACTTACACTGGTGACACTATCAGTGTGTCCAATAAGGTTTCCCAAAGTTTTCAGTAGTTTGCCATCGCGTCGCCAGAGTTTTACAGTCTTATCTGTACTCGCTGAGGCAATTGTTTGTCCGTCTGGGCTGAAACTCACACCCCAAACTATATCTCGATGCCCCTCCAAACGATTGCGCTCTTGCACGCCATAGACTGCTCGCTGCATTGCTAACAAGACGCGCAGCTGAGTCGCTGGTTCTACACCCGTGGCATTTTTTAGGCGTTTACCTGCCCTCAACGCTTCAATTAAAGCATCAAATTCCTTGTGGGAAACAAAGAGTGTTTCGGAAGAGGCACTCAGGGCGCTAAGCTGAGCATTAGTTTGCGCGATCGCAGCCACTTTTCTTTGAGCTTCCGCTCGCCACGCAAATTGTCCAGCCAAAATTGCCAGAATTGCCATTATGATACCAGCGGCAATCGTCCCCAGCTGTTGTTTCTGAACTCGATTCAGTTTTTCCTCACTTCTGGCTAGCTGTGCTTTCAGGTTCAAATCGGATCTGTGGCGAATCCGCTCGACCAAATAATCATGCACCAACTGATAGCGGGCTTCTGACTCATCCCAGACAACAAATACTAAACCAGAGCCTATAAGAATCTCTAAAATTAAATTTAGTTTCTTTTTCTTGACAGATAAAATAGTTGCGAATTCCTCTTGAGTCTTTAGTGGACGGGTTCCTTTTTTATCTGTTAATAAAAACAAAATATCCCAAGCGGCGGACTCGTTCTCTGGGCCACAATCAGCAATAACTTTTTTTAAAAATCTCTCCACCAGTTCTGCTTTTGGGTTAGCTCCAAGTTGCAGATATTGCTGCAAAGTTGTGATTTTGTCTTCTTCTTCTTGTAGTTGAGCGCCCACTAATTGCAACTCAATAGGTCGAACTTCTCCTAATTCTTCAGCCAAATCTTCTACCAACCGACTAATTAATTGCTGCTCCAAATTAAAAAATGGAGAACGTTCAGTTAATCTTTTAATCACAAGCTTGGCATCTTTCTTAGAAAAGTTGCCCAAGTAATAACGAATTTCTTGATTTAAAATATCATTGTTAATAATATCTAAATAATTAAGTCGTTCGCATTCTAATAAATAATGTAAATAGTCTTCTCGGAGGGATAAAATAACTTTTACGAAAGGAATGTTTAGACAGTCGCGCAAAAATTCATAAAATTGATGTCTAATCGCTGGGTTAGTACAAACAAAAAATAACTCTTCAAATTGGTCAAAAATCAGAACTGTTAACAGATTGCCGTTAGCATTTTGTCGCAACTGTTCTAGAATTTCAGTGGAAATGGGGAACTCTTGACTAGGTAAAGGGAATAATTCTCTCTCTCTACTGCTGTTTGCCTCTTCGCCTTTCTGATTCCTGAGAGCAAGAGAATGGGCTAAATTTCTTCTCAGCGTCCCCAACCAATCGCTGTAAGCCTGCACTACGACGGGCAAGACATCGCGAGCGCCAATACTTTTGAGCTGTAGTGCGGGGATTAAGCCAGCTGTAATAATTGAGCTTTTGCCAACCCCAGAAGGGCCGTGAATTAAAATCAGCTTGCGATCGTTGCGGCTGATGCGCTCGATAAGGCGACTAACATCTTGTTGGCGACCGGAAGCCGCTATCTCCTGGGCAACAGATCCTCTAGCTCGCGTTTCTAGTGCATGTGAGATACTTGGGTTAAGAGCTTGTCGGTGGGGCTGTAAGCGTCCAGCACCAGTGAAGGCGCGGAAACCATACTGCTGTTCAATGGAACGCAGTTGTTGCTTAAGTAGAAAAGCTTGCAGATAATGACCTTCTTCAAAGTAAAGCGATCGCAAAGCTTTGGCAATCCGAATATACAAATGCGGATCGTACTGATGGTTACACTGTTCTAGAGCTTGTTCCAAGTTTTTGACAGCAGTAGCAGTTTGCCACTCACCCAAATGCTGCTGGGACAGAGCCAGAAGAAATAGATATAAACTCTCATACTGGGAGAGTGGCATTGCTAGACAGGTTGTATCTAAATTCGTTAGCGCTAGCGTCGAGAGTGCAAACCTTGCTTGCAAATTTACCTCTTCCCAGTTGCATACAGAAAGAGCAACTTCCGCCAAAAAGCCATAATCTTGAGCTTGCTGGAGGGACAATTTATAAGTTTGATGTAACAACAAAGCTTTTTGAGCCAAAACCTGCAAGTCTGTCCAAGCTTCTAAGCGTTGCAGCACTTCACAAAGAGACGAAATAAACTTAGCAACCAGTTCTGGACGCTCAGCCGCTTCAAAGACCTGAATACACTCGTGTAAATAATCTCTGGATTGGTTCCAGTGTTGGCGGCTTTTTTCTGGTCGCAAGTTAGCCAAACGGCTGTAACATCGCCCCAAGTAAAACAGCAGTAAACCCTCTCGCTCTTTCTGGGGGTTCTGAAGGCCTAGCATGGTAAAGCGTCGCAGACGAGAATGGAAAGAAGTGTTTCTCGCCTTTCGGTTTTTGTCAGTTGCCTTTTTGTGACAACTCACTGCTGAGTCGTCACTTCGGAAATAACCCAGACTTTTTTGATAATGGACTATGCTCGACTCGATCCGATCTCTGTTGTAGTCATCGCATCCCCGGACAAATTCCAGACTTGCTTGTAATTTTGGCTCTAATTGCTGTCCGCGATCGCGCAAATCTTCTAAAGCTGACTCCAGTTCTAGAGGATGGTTGGAAACACAAGGAGCGAGGGCAAAATTTTCTGGCGACTGATCGGTACTGAGGTTTAGCTCTTTGGCAAACCAGGAGTCTGCCTTATTTTGCAGTAATTCCATTAACTCCGATGTGGACAGCACAAAGCGGATTGATGAAGCCGCCCAGCTTTTGAAATCCGGCGCAAACCGGATTAGCTTTTGCAGCACCGCGTCCGTAATCCACAGCACTATCGGAAAGGGAAAATGAGCGCGAAACTCATCTCGCAGTAAGTTGGTAGATATCAGCACCTGGTCAAGCGCGATCGCTGACTCTAACCCCAAAATCATCAAAGCTGGCGGCATTTCCTGTTGTAGCTGCGAGCTGCCTTGCTCCCCCACAGCTTCCAGAATCGGGTTGTAGAGGGTTTTGACTGTATCTGCTAAGATAAGCTCCCGCATCAAACACTGATTTTGTTGGCGTATCTGCTGCACCATCCGATTTTGTAAAGAAGCATAGTTGCAGCGCACCAAGATTAGCGAAAAGTACCCCTGAGAAAGTGCGATCGCTCTTAATAATGTCCTCACTGAGCGATCGTTGTATGCAGATGCCTCTTCTGGTTCCCTCAAATCAGTCATTGCTCTCATTTTCGGCCTGTGCGTTCGATGCAAATAGTCATCAACCAGTGCTGTAGCAGTGGCGGTATCTACAAACCTTACAAGCAATAATACTTAGTCTATTTTCTGATTCCGCAATTGGCTGATTATCAGTATTTGCTAAATAAAGTTTTTTTTACTCCCCTGTTATGTCAGGACATATTTTCAGCACCCAAGTGAACCCTGTTAATTATCAAAAATCGTTTATTAATCTTTCGCCAGCTCACATCTTATATGCCTTTAACAGAGAATAATCAATATTTCTTTAGATAGAATATAGAAACCATTGTCCGCAAAAAGCATACGACAGATTGCCCACTCCATACAGTGCTTTTGATACCGAGTAACTACCAACCCATCCGGATTCTGTAGATATTAAAGTATGTTTCCGTGGCTATAAACTAATTTAGGGAACACTAAATTAAAGTTGCTGACATAAGAAAAACATAGATAGAAACCCGCTTTCTTTAAGAAAACGGGTTTCTCAAACCCTGCATATATTGGCCGCCTTCCTAGCGTCCAACAGCGGCAACGAAACAGGTAAAGTTGCCAGTCCCTTAAAGTTTGGCTTCCAAAGACTTGAGAAACTCTGTATTAACGCCTGACTCGCGAGTCAGGGCAATCTTACCAGTACGAGCAATTTCCCGTAAGCCAAATTTATTCAGCACCTGGACAATTGCTACCAACTTCCCTGGATCTCCTACCACTTCTAAGGTCAGCGAATCCTCAGCGATATCTACTACCCTAGCGCGAAAAATCTGAGCTAACTCGACAACTTCCGAGCGATTCGAGCTGGTAGCATTTACTTTCAGCAGCATCAACTCTCGCTCAACACACGGAGTATCAGTAATATCTTGTACCTTAAGTACATTCACCAACTTGTAGAGCTGCTTAGTAAGCTGCTCAATTATCCGATCATCTCCTGGTACAACCATTGTGATCCGGGAGATTCCCAAATTTTCGGCAGGCCCAACAGCAAGGCTTTCAATATTAAAGCCGCGACGGGCAAATAAACCAGCTATTCGGGTCAGAACTCCCGCCTCATCTTCAACTAAAACAGAAAGGGTGTGTTTCATTGTATACAAAAGAAGCTGAAGCGCAAAATCTTGCTTTGCAATACAGAGTTTTCCTAAAGGTTACGCTAAGCAAAAGCAATGCTGACGCAATATGCGGCAACGGGACACCATTTTATGTTACTTCATAGCGCCCCCTGTCCACAAAAACGCCTATATCTGTAGATTTAGCGACAGTAACAGCTTAAATCTTTCCTTGGGAGATGTTATCAATTCGTCATTTTCATAATAATGGTGTAGTAAACTTCGTTCGGAGTAAGAATACTTATGGGTTGGTTAAAAAGACTTTTTGGGATGGAAAAGCCGCAAAATGCTCAAGTCAATGCGACCCCAGCACCGACAGCACAAGCTCCTGCCGCAGCTGGTGCAGCAAGTGGCAGCCAGACAATTCCCCCAGAGCGAGTAGGATTAAATGGGGAATATGACCAAAGCGGTCTTGCCAAGCGGGTTGCTCTGGCTTTTGACCAAGACCCGTCTTTGGATGATATTGATACGCTCTACGTAGCGCAGACTGGCGGTACAGTGGTTTTAAAAGGAAAAGTTCCCAGTCAGCAAATTCTCTCTCAAATGGTATCGGTCGCCCGCAGTGTGGAAGGTGCCACGGGTGTTGAAAGCAATCAAGTCACCATTGGTTAGATTGTAGCTAGAGTAATCCTCTTCACAAAAGTAGGTGGGATTGAAGGATACAAACCCAATCTAAATATAGGCATTTGTTGGGTTTTGCTTAGTCGTTCAACCCAACCTGCCCTTATCCTGGGCGCATTTATCATGCGTAGCGCAGGCATTATTCCTGCGCTACCTGGCAAAAGTTACAGCCGGTGTTATTCTCTAGCAGTCAACTGCTTTTGCGGTGTAGTAGAGTCAGTTTTAGATGTAGCTAGAGTTTCTAGCCAGTCGAGGATCAGCTGATTAACTTCGTCGGGGCATTCATCGTGGGGGCAGTGACCTGCATCTACCTCAACTAACTGGAGCCTTGCGTTGAGGTTGTTGAAGCGATGTACAAGACTGTAGGGAATCATCTTGTCTTTACGGCCCCAAATCAGCAGCATAGGCACATTTAAGGTTGGCAGCAGCTTGGTGACACTAGGGCCAAACTGTGTCCCAGTCATCGCCTTAAAGATGGCACAGAATGCCGCAGCAGAACCCCGGTCTTGGGCAGGGCCTGCGAGAATATCCACCAGTTCGTCGGTGATAGCTTCCGGGTTAGAATAAGCTAGGCTTGCCCACTTGCGGACGAAAGACGGGCGCTTAACCACAGAAAAAACGTTTTTCAGCACTAGGGGCGATGCCACAACGCCTTTAACACTCGCCACCAAAGGTCGTAAGAACTTGGGAGTCGCCTCCTCCTCCATCGTCGGATCGGGCAAACTCATCATCACAAAGCCCTGCACCATCTCCGGATGCGCCGCCGCCGCCGCTAGAGCAACCAGCGAACCAATCGAGTTTCCCACTAGCACTACTGGCTGCTGAATAAAAGTGCGCCAGAAATCATAAACCTGCTCTACCCAGAGGTCAACTTTATAATTTGCCTGGGCCTTCCGGGAAGCTCCAAATCCCAGCATATCCAGGGCATAAACTGTGTGGGATTGGCTCAAGACCCCTAGATTGTGTCTCCAGTGTCCAATAGAAGCCCCGAATCCATGCAGCAGCAACACCGGGGTTGTTATCTGACTTGGTTGAGATACACGGATGTAGGTATAGCGAGTCTGCCAACCTCGCCAAACCCAGTCTCGCTGACTGCCAATCCGATGCTGCCAATGCTGGGTCACGATCGCATTTGCCTCAAGTTAAGAAATGTTTACTATTTTGGTTTCTTAACTTCTATTTTAGAGGTTTGCAGCGGGTTGCTGTTTAAAATTCAGATCGAGGATAATTTGATTACGGCGGAAAAAAGGCAAGCTAAAAGAGCGATCGCTCTGGCAGTGATACTAGCGGATTAGCTATAAAAGCTATGGAGTGTAAAGCTTTCAGCCTTTGTGCGGGGAGGATTTCTCCCGGTTGCCGTCTCTAGACCTTAGTTCTCAGATTGGCAACAAGTGCCTAGCTCAATTGAAAGTTAAATTACAACCCTGGACAGAAACCATATCAGACTAAGTAGAATGGCTAATACAAGGAGCGCAAAGCTTGGGTTCATTCTCATTGAATTGAAAACAGCTCCTGAGCATTTTGTCAGAGGCGATCGCTCTGGCGGCAAGCTTGCTACTTGGACAAACTAACTTACTTACCATTACAATTAACCGAGCAAAAATAACCTAATGCCTGTGATTGAAAAAAGACGCACGCGCGATCTACCCCAAATCAACGAAAGAATTCGCTTTCCCCAAATTCGTGTCATTGATACCGATGGCACGCAGTTGGGTATTATGGCACCGAATGAGGCTCTACGCATTGCCGAAGAAAAAGAGCTGGATCTCGTTTTGCTGAGCGACAAGGCAGAGCCACCCGTTTGCCGGATTATGAACTACGGCAAGTATAAGTTCGAGCAAGAGAAAAAAGCGCGGGAAGCCAAGAAAAATCAGCATACGGCGGATGTCAAGGAAGTGAAGATGCGCTACAAGATTGAGGAGCATGACTATCAAGTGCGCGTCAATCAAGCCGAGCGCTTTCTGAAGTCGGGAGATAAGGTTAAAGCTACGATTACCTTTCGAGGTCGAGAAATTCAACACAGCGATTTGGCCGAGGAACTGCTGCAACGGATGGCGACAGATTTGCAGGAATTGGCGGAAGTGCAGCAAGCTCCCAAAAAAGAAGGTCGCAACATGATGATGCTGCTGTCTCCAAAAAAATAGCCTAAAAGAAGAAGTCAGGAGACTGACAACAGTCACCAAAGGATAGACTAAAAGTCTGGAACTGGTGGCAATAACCTCCATCAAGAATAGAGGAGACAAAATACAGGAGGCAGAATCAAGGGGACAAAATCCATAAGAAAAACCTTGCCTCCTGACTCCTCGCTCCTGAATGGGGGTAAGCTTTTATATCCTGCCTGTACGGGTGAAGTATTTGGGTGGGAATAATAAAGCTGTTGCCCAGATCAATCGCCTCCTAAAACTGACTTCTCCCTTGAGCGGCATGAAACTGAACAATCGCACTTGGTCTTGGTCCGACTGGGGACGGGGATTCCTCCAGTGGGTGAATCTCCGCCCAGAAGAAGGAGAGCGAACATTACTGATGTTCGCCTTCTACACCACAACCTCGGTGGGGATAATCTGGGCAGAAGCCAGCACCGTCGCTTTATTTCTCGAAAAGTATGGAGCAGAATCCCTGCCCTTGTTTTATATTCTCTCGGCAGGGATTGGTTCCGGGCTGGGGGTGGTGTATTCTTGGATGCAAAAGATTCTGCCCTTGCGCTCGGTAATTGTCGTAGTTGCTATTCTTGCAGTCGCCCCCCTACTCCTATTTCGCGTGGGGTTGAGTATTGTCTATTTGTCTGGCGTTATCGTCTTTCTGATGCGCCTGTGGGTGGAAGCTATTAACGTCCTCAATGACATCAACACCTCCATTACAGCTAATCAACTATTTAATATTCGGGAAATTAAACGCACTTATCCGCTCATTAGTAGCGGCATTTTAGTGGCAGATGTCGTCAGCGGCTTTTCTCTCCCGTTCATTGTCGCCACAGTTGGGCTGAATAATGTTTCTATAGTCGCCGCCCTGATGATGGGAGTGGGAGCCACAAGCCTTTTTTATCTTACCCAGCGCTATAGCCAAGCTTTCCCTGCTGCTCCTTATAGAGGTAGTGCTGCCCAAGAAACAGATTTTACCTCGCGCCGCCTCCGAGGGCCGCTACAGCGATACGCAATTCCGCTATTTGGCTTCTTCGTGGTTGGGCAGATTTTGTACCTGTTAATAGACTTCCAATATCTCAGTCAATTAGAGCTGAAGTTGGACAGTAAGCAAATTGCCAGCTTCCTAGGATTATTTAGTGGGATTGTGGGATTGTGCGAACTGGGGACGCAGTGGTTTATTTCTAGTCGTGCCATAGAGCGACTAGGGGTATTTGTCGCTGCTATGTTATTACCAGGAGCGATCGCTATCCTTGGCTTAATCTCCCTCACAGGCATAGGCAATTTTTTTATTGGTCTAATCTGCCTGAAATTCATAGACGAATTACTACGCTACACTCTGATTGCTGCTATTGGCCCTGTTCTGTTCCAACCTCTCCCAGACAACATCCGCAGCTCGGTTATGGCTCAGGTGCGGGGTATTGCTGAATCTCTCTCCACCGGATTTACTGGAGTAGCGATTTTAGGTGTCATCAGCCTGTTAGCTTTTGTTTTTCATCACCTGTCGGAGAACACATTACAGTATCTCCAAACTTGGGTGTTTGTCGCCGCCATCTTAATTGTGGCTCTCGTGTGGTTACTCATAGTTTGGCTGTTACGGTCAACCTATGTCGGCTTACTGGTTCAGAGCGCCCAAGGAGAACGCTTGAGCGTCTCGGATGTGGATTTGCGGGTTCTCAAGCGTACCATCATCGAAACCTTAGAGAAACCAGGAACGGAAGCCGATAAACGCTCTTGTATAGAACTGTTGTGCCAAATAGACTTGGAGGACGTTGGGGAAGTCCTCGCTCCGCTGCTGACTCACCTCACACCGTCCTTGCAGCGTCAGAGCCTGGAAGCAATGCTGCTAAACCCAAGTCAGATTTATTTAGACCCAGTTCAGGATTTAATTGCCCAAAAACCTAATCCTGAAGTTCTTGCTCTGGCTCTGCGCTATGTTTGGATAACTCAAGACGAGCCGGATATAGGGCAGTTACAGCCTTATCTTCGCCCAGGTGTAGACCCAGTAGTGCGAGGAACTGCTGCTGCCCTGATTTTACGCCGAGGTACGCCTACGGAGAAAGCGGAGGCTACTAATACTGTGCGACGGATGCTAACCCATCAACGGGAACGGGAACGAGTTATGGGTTGTCGGGCGCTATCGGAGGCGGATTATTTGCAGGGGTTGCGACTTTATATTCCCAGTTTGTTGCAAGATGAGTCTTTGCGGGTGCGCTGTGCCTTACTCGAAGCGATCGCATCAACTCACTTAAACGAATATTATCCAGCTTTGGTGCGGGGACTTTACTACAAGTCTACCCGCGAAGCCGCAATTAGCGCCCTCGTGCGTCTAGGTGATGAAGCAATACCGATGCTGGTTGAACTGGCTGAAGATATCCATAAGCCAGATTTGGCGCGGCTACAAGCTTGGGTCGCCCTTGGTCAGATTGGCACGCCAGAAGCGCTCAATCAATTGGTGGCTCACCTGAAAACGGGTTGGGGGACAACGCGACGCAACATTCTCCGCACTCTGCTGAAGATGCCTAATGAAGCCGGAATTGAGGGGGTTCTCGACCGATTAGGACGCAGTGGTGTGGAAACCTTAATTGAACAGGAAATGCTGTTTATCGGGCAACTGTATGCTGCACTTCAAGATTTAAGCCGTTCTGAGGAACGAGTGCTGATTCCTGAATCTAATAGTTTCAAATCGGCTATAGACCAGACTTATTCAGCACTGGATTTGCTGCGACGGGCGCTTTTAGAGGAGCAGTCAGATGTGGTGGAGCGGTGTTTTTTGTTGATGAAGTTTCTTTATCCGTTGAATTCTATTCAAGCTGCGGCTTTTAATCTTCAGTCTGATTCGCCTTCTAATATCGCTTTGGGGTTGGAAATTTTGGATAATACTTTGGATATTGCCAGAAAGCGAAATCTTGTGGTAATTCTCGACCGACGACCAGAAGGCGAAAAACTGCAAAGTTTGGCGGAAATGGTGCCATATAAGCCGATGACTAAGAGCGATCGCTTGCGTCGTTTGCTAGAATTACGCCACTTTCTGTCAGACTGGCCTTTGGCTTGTTGTTTTCATGTGGCACGTCAGGCAAAATGGAGTCTCACGCCAGAACAAACGCTGGTGTGTATGCGCCATCCTACAGGTTTTGTGCGAGAGGCGGTTCTGGCTTATCTAAAAGCAGCTTCGCCGCGCGCTTTGGCAGAAATGCTACCCGTGCTGAAAAATGACCCAGACCGCCTTGTAGCCGCCCAAGTTGAGCAGATGATGTCAGAGCTGAAATAATTAGTTCATGCTAATGGAAGTATGGCTAATTGCAATTGACAATTAGCAATTAGCTATTGACAAAATATTAAATTTATGTTAACCAGCGTTGAGCGCCTATTATTTGTCCGGGGTGTCCCACTTTTCCAAGAATTGCGGGATGATTTTCTGGTGCGGCTGGCTTCTGTAATGGATGAGCTTTCTTTTCCAGCGCAGCATACCATTTTTACCGAGGGACAAGAAGGGCGATCGCTTTATATTGTTGTCTCAGGTAGAGTAAGGGTACATCTGGGCGATCGCGATCTGGCGCAACTGGATCAGGGTACTTGCTTTGGGGAAATGTCTCTGTTTGATGCTGAACCGCGTTCGGCTTCGGTTACGACTTTGGAATCCTGCGATTGTCTGGTGTTGACGCAGCTGCAATTGTATGATGCTATCGATGAAACTCCGGGAATTGCTGTGAATATCATTCGTCTACTTTCCCGTCGCATCCGCGAATTAAATAACAAGTTGAGTGTTTATCGGGCAGAAACTCAGGATGGGGATTTGAGTAAGGCTGGTAATTTAGGGGGATAAACCGCGTTAGCGCTATAGACGCGAAGAACAAGAGAGGAACAAGAGAGTGCGATCGCATTCCCTCCCTACCCAACACAACTATTTATACAGGCTTCCAGCTATTCAAAGATTCCCTAATAGAATTCAATTCCGACAAATATTCATTTAGTTGCTTTTTTTGAGCCTGAAGATTTACTAAAATTTCATTAGTATCGGCTTCTGGCTTTTCTCTTTCGCTCACCAGATAGTTAAATTCATTTTTGAATCTTTCAATGTAGTCCTTAATTTGTTTCTCTGCACTTTGAAAATCTGCTACGATCTGTCTTTCAATAACTTGTTTGAAAATCTCTTGATTTATAGAAACCTGTTCATCTATCTTCAGCTTAACTTCCGCTGCTATTTGGTATAAGTCAATTTCTAAAAAATCGCCCTTATCTTCAAAGGGTATATCGACTTGATATAGATTAGTTGAAGCAGTGCGATCGCTTTCTGTTATAGTTTCTTTTTCTAGCCTCGCATATACCTCTTGCTGAGATTTAATTTCTGTATCAATGCCTAAAAATTCAAAACTCGGAAACTGAATGCAATTAATGTTCAATTCAATTTTCAAAGCTTTTTCTATAGAAGTAGTTATTTCATTGGATATTTGTTGGGCTTGCTCTTGTATTTCTTGCACCAACTCCTCTCTACTGCGCGTTCCCTGTCTGATAAGCTGATCTTGCGTGTCTATCCACCAGCTTTGAATTTGAGAACCGAAGAACTCGTTTACAGCGCGTCGAATATTTTGAGCATCTTCCCTGGTAGCAACTCTAAGTTTATAGACTTGCGAATGGGGATTATCAGTATTACTATTAAATAGATTAACAACTGCTCGTTTTATAGCTTCTACGAAAGTAGCTTTTCTTTCATTTATGACAAATATTGAAGATTCGCCTAAAAAAGGAATCTTTGTGATTTCCCGGTTAACATTACTCTGAGTAACCTTTAAATCTGTTGTTGTATTTCCAATTTCAGTATTTAGATGAGCAAGTCGTTCAATTTCTTTTTGAATCTCGTTTTTAGCATTCTCAGCAAAAATGTTTATTTCAGATGTAAGTTTAGTAATTAATTTTTCCTTTTTTCCTTCTGAAAAGTTTTTAACTAAATCAATCTTTTTAGTTACAAATTTAGATTTTTCTCTATATTCTTTCACCTGATTTTTAAAAGCTTCAATTTCCATACCCCAAACTTTTAGTTCGGTATTTAGAGAATCCTCAATTGCCTTGGCAGCTTTATCTAGTTTTGCCAAAACATCACTTATAAGATTCCAACCATAATTTTTAGTAAGGTTTTGAATTATTGTTTCTTGAATAGTTGTTATGCCACTATCTTTTAAGGCTTTCGACGCAATCTCTATGGGTTGGGGAACTCTAACTTCACCGTCCTCATTTTCTTCGAGATATTCACCCAAAAACAATTTAACAAATTCTTTGGTATGACTGTTAGCTGCTGTATCTCCTTGAATCAGTTTCGCTAATAGTCCTTTTTTAGAACTTGCAGGATAGATTATTGGGTTAGAGAGTCCAAAGCCAGCTAACTCTACTTCAAGTTTTTTTATAAAGTCATTATTTCCTGTATTTACATCTATTGTTTTATCAGCTTTATTCAAAATAAAGTAAATATTCTCCGTTTTTTCAGGTAATATATTTTTTTGGTTCTCCATGACATCACGAAGCAAATCTGAAATCAAACTTTCTGTAGAAGAGGTGTAATCTAAAATAAACAAAATAGCATGGCATTTTCGCAATGATTCCAACGTTATTTGCTTTAATTCTGTGGAATAATGATATTCCCAATTCCCATTAGCTACGCCAGGGGTATCAATGAGAGTAAATCCAGCCAGGGATGAGAGGGCGCTAATAGCCTCGATAGGATACTCTATTTCAAAGCGAATGGTATGGTCGGGATTGTTATGAGTGCGAATATATTGGGTACGTTTCAGAAATTTTTGGTGAATTTCTGCACCGTCACCTTCAGCAATAACAACAGGTTGTCTTTTCCCCTCTCTATACTCTAAAAATCTAGGCACTTGCCCAACATCAATATGTCGGATATCTGTACGGCAAACGGTACAAGCGGCGGCTTCAGTTGCTAAAATATCTGCACCAATTATGGCATTGAGAAAGGTACTTTTGCCTGTTTTAGTTGGGGCAATGACTGCAAGTTGATAGTTGTGTTCCTTCAAAGCGTATAGCGCTTTGGTGATGTCTTCCTCAACACTTTGTAAGCATTTGGTATCGTTTCCTTTAGCCAGACGCTCCGCTTGAATTTCTTGAAGGTATTGTAAGAGTAGTCTACCAGTGATATAGATGCTGTCGTGTGCTGCTTGGAACTGTTCAGAAGACATACTGGCTGTCCGAAAGAGGGTAGCTTTTGTTAGCTAAAGCTTACAACAGCTGAACGCAATAGGGCAGGGGAGGGTGATACTTACTAGGGTGGCTGACTGGAAAATGGCGAGTGCTGAGTAGAACAAGAGAAAGTTTTCTGTGATGCTTCGTTAGTTGGCGATCGCGTCCGTTGCGGCTGGAGAAAACCTCACGCAATGTTCTAAAAATCTGGCGGGAAGATCCGGACAGCCAGCAAAATGAATATGGACATAAGAAGCATGAAGCTGATGCAGCAACCATCCTTCGACTGTGGTTGAACTGTGCGGATCGCGACCTCGTGCCTGAAATAGAGGTGCAACTGGTTCCTGAGTTAACTGGGAACGGTGAAACTCATGTCCCCAAACTGTTGTACCTGCGGGTAGTAGGGGACTGTCTTGCAAAACTACGGCTTGCCGATATCCCAATGTCAGACGCGATCGCATAACGGCTGTAGTAGGCAAAACTCCCACCATTGGGGAAGAATTTCCCTCAAATACAATCTGCTGACACAAATACATTAAACCGCCGCACTCGGCATAGGTGGGCATTCCGGCTAAGATGGCTTTTCGGACTGCATCCCGGACGACTGTGTTGTCAGCTAACTGCTGGGCAAAAACTTCCGGGAACCCGCCCCCAAAATACATCCCCTGAATGCCTTCTGGTAGGCTGTCGTCGGTCAGCGGACTCCAAAATGCCAGTTCTACCCCAAGCGATCGCAAACTCTCTAGATTGTCCTCGTAGTAGAAGCTAAAAGCGCGATCGCGGGCAACTGCCAATCTTACCTTACCTCTTGCCCGTGTCTGAAGTTCGGGTCGGAGTTGGGGAGAGGTTCCCACTTGCAGCAACGGTAACAAGCGTTCCCAGTCAAAGCAATCGCCCAAGTAGGCAAGTCGATCTATCAAAGCATCCAGATGGGACACTTCTGCTGTAGGGACTAAACCAAGATGCCGATCAGGAATGGTAATGTTATCTTGACGGCGAAGAATACCTAAAATCGGCAATTGCAAAGGTTCCAGGGCATCTCGAAGAAGTTGCAAGTGGCGATCGCTTCCGACTCGATTTAAAACTACTCCCGCGAATTTGAGACGGGGATCAAAGGAACGGAAACCGTGCGCGATCGCAGCCACCGAACCCGACAACCGGCTGCAATCTAACACCAACAATATCGGCAAATCCAACAGCCGCGCAACGTGAGCCGTACTTGCAAAAGTGACCGGAGATTGGGAATCTTGCCCAGTTCCCAGTTTCGAGTTCCCAGTCCCCTCCACACCATCAAAAAGCCCCATCACCCCTTCTACCAAGGCGTACTCTACCGCCTGAGTATGACGGGCAAAACATTCCTGCACATAAGTTTCCGATGTCAGCACCGGATCTAAATTCCGACAGGCACGATTTGTAACGTACCGATGAAACATCGGATCTATGTAATCTGGCCCAACCTTGAAAGATTGTACCTTTTCACCCCGACGACACAAAGACGACAGTAGGGCAAGCGTGACTGTCGTCTTGCCCACCCCACTGCGATCGCCTGCGATTACTAAAGCCATGTTTGCTAACTGCTAACTGAAGGATAGCTAATAGTTAACCATTAGCTATTAGCTTTATTCATCTTGATAATTTCCGCCGTGACCGCCAGACTTTCTTCGTAAAGCATATCGCGACCCCAACGGCGCAACTGCTGACCTAACAAAGTCTCAGCCTTTTGATCAGTCAGAGGCGCTACCTGCTCAAATCGGCAAGCTTGCGCGCCACCCCCAGCTTCCATCCGCATACAACCGCTAGTTTCCGAACACAGAACTGTACAACAGTCAGCATCCAGGTTAGTCGAACTCATCCGCAAGGCAATCAAATCACCCGGAATTTCGCCCCAATCAGCGGTGGGAATTCCTGCTAACTCAGCTTCTATTGGGCGTTGGTCAGCAGTCACGAACGAGCAGTATCTCAGATCGTAATCGCCGCCTTCGCGCTTATAGGATACTGGATGCCACTGGAGACGACTTGCCAGCCAACCCAAGAACATCAGCGCCTGATCGGGATTGCCTTTTTCATAATTTATCGTCACTTTATCGACTTCTGTGAGAGCAGCACGGCGTTCTGGGGGATCGAAAGCCTCGGCCGTCAGTTCTTGCCATGCTGCCAACCGTCGCCAGTTAAGGTCAGTAAGCTGGATACCTTGTTCCGCCAAAGTATGTACTCGCAATAAATCGGTTTCTGGTTCGCCAAATTGACAAGAGTCAACGATTACGGAATTGCTAACTGATGCCAGTCGCTTGAACAAAGCATTATGGGGATCGGGTGTGGCTTTCCACCAGAGAAACTTAGGTAAATCGCCGATCAGTAATGCTGTCACTATGCCGCCGATGCGTTCTAGGGCATCGGCGGTGCCGCTTAGAGTGATGTATTCGCAACAAAGCAACGTATTGTTACTTTGCTTGTTCATCGGGCAATATACAGAGACTTGGACGGTTACGCCTTCGTCCATGCCGGAGTGGGGACACAGGGCAATGATGCGACAGGGATTTGAGGCAGCGATCGCATCCGCAACTCCGTAACCTGTGACATTCAACGTTGCTTGTGTCTCTCCATTCCTTTGAGCGTCTTTTATAGCACCAGAGGAGCGTCTATGAGCCAAGTCTTCCCGCAGTCGGGCTAGGGTTTCAGCATCCGCCTTCCCAGTACGAGGCAGTCCATACGCTTTTTGGGCATCCTTCAAGGCTGAATTCATCCGCGGCCCAGCGATGCCATCAATTGGCCCGGTGTAAAATCCCAAAGCAGCTAACAAGTGTTGGGTTTCTTCGGGTTCGTAAACTACAAATGTAAACGTAGTGGCTCTAGCGGCAGCAGGCGAATCGCCATTTGCAGTATTCTCTCTGTAGCTTTCCCAGATTTGATTTAGTTCCGCTTCAATATCACTCAGGGAAATATCTTTAGGTGCTTGTAGCGAAACAACGGGAGGAGATTGTGTTGTCATAGCTCAGTTATCAGTTGCTAATGTTAATTGGGAAATTGGGGATTGGGGAATTGGGAATTCAGAATCTTACCTAGTCCCCAGTCCCCAGTCCCTAGTCCCCCTTATAGTCTTCGCCAGCGGCGACCATCTTGATTGATCAGGTGTTCTGCTTCCTCTGGTTCCCAAGTTCCCGCTTCATACTGGGGAATTGAAGCCGGGCCAGTCAATCCCTCCCACGCTGAGAGGGCTGGTGTCACCACCCGCCAAGCTTCTTCCACTTCATCGGCACGGGTGAACAAAGTCTGGTCGCCCAGCATACAATCCACTAACAAGCGATCGTAAGCATCAGAGCTAGTGACACCAAAAGAAGAACCGTAGCTAAAGTCCATATCTACGGTGCGAGTACGCAAATCTGGCCCCGGCATTTTCGCTTCAAAGCGTAGGGAAATTCCCTCATTCGGGTAAACACGCATAGTCAGCACGTTGGGACTAGCTTGTTGGGCGGCAGATTGAAAGATTAAGAACGGCACCTCGCGGAACTGGATAGAAATCTCGCTAACCTTCTTGGGTAAACGCTTGCCAGTCCGCAGATAGAAGGGTACGCCCTGCCAGCGCCAGTTATCAATCGCAAACTTCATGGCCACATAGGTGGGCGTTGTGGAGTTGGGATCAACTCCTGGTTCCTCCCGGTAGCCTGGGACGGGTTTCCCTTTCATCCAGCCTGCGGAATATTGACCCCTTACTGCTGATAATTCCAGGTTATGCACATCCGCTAAACGAGTTGCCTGAAGAACTTTCAGCTTTTCCGTGCGGATACTGTCAGCATCTAGCGAGTTTGGGGGTTCCATCGCTGTGAGGCAGAAAATTTGCATCAGGTGGTTTTGCAGCATATCCCGCAAAGCACCAGCTGTTTCATAGTACCCGGCTCGGTCTTCCACGCCTACAGTTTCTGCGACTGTGATTTGAACGTGATCGACAAATTGGCGATTCCACAGTGGCTCAAAAATTGCATTGGCAAACCGGAAAACCAAGAGATTCTGAACAGTTTCTTTACCTAGATAGTGGTCGATCCGGTAAACTTGTTTTTCTTTGCAAACCTGCTGCACTACTCGATTGAGCGATTGGGCAGAACTCAAATCCCGTCCAAAAGGCTTTTCAATTACCAAGCGGGTTTTTTCTGGGTCTTTTAGCATTTCTGCTGCACCCAGTTGACGAATCGCTTCTGGGAAGAATTTCGGAGCCACAGACAGGTAGAATACCCGGTTTCCCCGCGTTCCCCGCTTACCGTCGAGTTCTGCAAGGAAGGTTTTTAGTTTTTGGTAGCTTTCTGGCTTATCAATATCACCGGGACAGTAGTATAAACCTTGGGCGAAGTCTTGCCAAAATTCATCCGACCCGATGCCACCGCCAAATTCTTCGATGCCTTCACGCATCTCTTCTCGGAAGTAGTCGTGGCTCCATTCTCGACGCGCTACGCCTACAACTGTGATTTCTTGCGGCATACGGCGATCGCGTTTCATCTGATAAATCGCTGGCACCAGCTTGCGTTTTGTTAAGTCGCCTGATGCCCCAAATATTATCAGTATCTGCGGCTCTGGTACCCGTTCCTGCCGCAACCCAACGCGCAAGGGATTTTCTAGCAGTGTGGCCATAGATGTTGCTAATTACTAATTACTAATTGAAGGATTATTAATTGGTAATGAGTTGCCCAACCCATTACCAATTACCTATTATCTATTACCCAGTTACACAGGTTGCAGATGTTTGATCTTCTCTTCCAAGGATGCTGTTAGAGATTCAAAAGGCTTCACAAATTTCTCAATTCCTTCGACAAGCAATTCATCCATCACTTCGTCTAGATTAATGTCGATGTCGGGATCTTTGAGACTTTCTATGAGGTTATAGGCTTCTTCTACTCCTGTTTCAATGCGAGATGCAACATCGCAGTGGTCGGCACAGGCTTCAATGGTGTTCGGTGGTAAGGTGTTTACCGTGTCTGGCCCAACCAGTTCATCAACATACATCACGTCGCTGTAGCTGGGGTCTTTGGTGCTGGTGGAAGCCCACAATAACCGCTGGACATTTGCACCTTTTTCTGACAGAGCTTTCCAGCGATCGCTTGCAATAATTTCTTTGTACTTCTGGTAGGCGATTTTGGCGTTAGCGATCGCTATTTTCCCTTTGATGGCTTGGAGTTCTGCCTTTTTCTCTATTCTATCCACCCCGGCTTTCAGCTTGGCATCAATCCGTGCATCAATGTTGATATCGATACGGCTGAGGAAGAAACTCGCCACTGACGATATTTTGCTGATGTCTTTGCCTTCAGCCGCCCGCTTTTCTAAGCCGCGAATATAAGCCCAAGCTGTTTCTTCGTAGCTTTGAGTTGAGAATAGCAAAGTTACGTTGACGTTGATTCCATCGGAGATTACTTGCTCAACTGCTGGCAAACCCGCCGTTGTGCCAGGAATCTTGATCATGACGTTATCTTTACCAATTTCTTGATAATAGCGTCGGGCTTCCTCAATCGTCGCTTGGGTGTCGTGGGCGATAGTTGGCGGTACTTCAATGCTAACGTAACCATCCAGCCCATCGGATGCTTCATACACAGGTCGGAGAATATCGCAAGCATTGCGGATATCTTCAAAAACCAGAGTTTCGTAAATTTTCTCAACTGGCAATCCTTCGCGAATTCCAGCTTCAATATCAGCATCGTAGATTGCGTTACCTGCGATCGCTTTTTCAAAAATGGCTGGATTAGAGGTGATCCCGCAGATCCCCTTATTTTCCACCATATCTTTGAGTTCGCCACTCTCAATCAAGTCGCGAGTCAGATTATCCATCCAGATACTCTGACCGTACTGTTTAATTTCTAGTAGATGATTGTTTGGCATCTCTGTCATCTCTGTCATTTTTTTTGACTCCTAGTAATTGTCGTTGTAGTTTTAGAGAAATAATGTTCTCTCTGAGCAGGTTTGAAGCCTGCTGTGAAAAAGGATTTCTCAAAAAGGAAATACTTCACTGAGGTATGCGCGATCGCTCTCTAACAGCTCTTTCTTCAGCAGCCCTGGCCCGATCCTGAATGAAAGACTCCACCAAGGCGACATCATCTTTGCTACCAATAATCAAAGGCGATCGCGCGTGTAGTGCTTCTGGCACTACATCCAAAATCTCCTGGGTTCCCGTACTTGCTCGACCACCCGCTTGCTCTATCAAATACGCTAAAGGAGCAGATTCATACAGCAGGCGCAATTTGCCTTCCGGTTTTTTCACCGTCCCAGGATAGAGGAAAACACCCCCTTGGAATAGAATCCGGTGAATATCCCCCACTAACGCCCCACCATAACGGGCGGTGTAACCTTCATGACGATGGACGTAGCGGATGTAGTCTCGCAGTGGTTCCTCCCACTGCCAGAAATTACCCTCATTGACGCTGTAAATCGATCCGTGGTCTGGCAAGCGGATATTTTCACTCGACAGGATAAACTCGCCCAAACTGGGATCTAGTGTGAAAGCGTGAACTCCCGTGCCGATAGAATACACCAGCATTGTGCTGGGGCCGTATAGCACATAACCTGCGGCGATTTGGTTGCGTCCATTATTTTGCAGCAAATCGCTAGCCGTGCCATCTTCGTCCAGACCCTCTTGTTGGCGAATTGCGAAGATAGAACCAACGTTGATATTAATATCAACATTGGACGATCCATCAATCGGGTCATAAAGCAGGGTATAACGACCAATTGGACAGTTTTCGGGGATATAGTATGGTTTTTCCATTTCCTCGGAAGCCAAGCGGCAAACTAAACCGCTTTGCTTAAATACCGAGATAAATACGTCATTGGCATAGACATCCATCTTTTTGACGGATTCTCCCTGCACGTTCATCTCGCCCGTAAATCCCAAGGCTCCTGCGACTAAACCAGCTCGCGTGAGCCGCCGCGCAATCAGCTTTGCCGCCAGGGCAATGCGATTCATAATGGCACTGAGATCCTGTGCTTCTGCACCGAAGCTGTGCAGTTGCTGCAAAACGTGACGAGATAACGTCATGCAGTCGCGATCCAGGGCTTGTTCCGGAATGAAAGGCTGATCCACGTTGGACATGTGTTTCCTCCTCCCTATCGATAACGCTTTATTAACAGAGGCAGTTAATTTCAGGTACTGCCCCAACAGTATCAAGGCCCGGTCGCCTTACCTTCTATCTTAGGGAGCCATTTACCAGGTTGGTGTTTAACTTCAGATCAACTAAAGAAATCAATCTTTAGACAACTTTTTTATCGAAAAGACAACTCTGCAAGCAAAATCAGTTTAATATCGCCTCTTGATCGCAATTATCAGAACAAGATGGGACAAAAACGCATTGGAATCCTTACCAGTGGTGGAGACTGTGCTGGACTAAACGCTGTAATTCGGGCAGTAGTCCACCGTGCAGTTGGCACCTATGACTGGGAGGTGCTGGGGATCTGTCGGTCTACCCTAGGGTTGATGAGCAGTCCGCCGGAAGTTATTACTCTTGACATTGACAAGGTAGACCGTCTACTAACGATGGGCGGAACGGTTCTGGGGACGACAAATAAAGGCGATCCTTTTGCGTTTCCTCTGGAAGATGGAAGTTTGCGCGATCGCTCTGAGGAAATTATTTCTGGGTATCATCAACTAGGTTTATCAGCCTTAATTGGGATTGGCGGCGATGGCAGTTTAGCCCTTCTCCGGCGATTGGCAAACCAAGGCGGGATCAACTTAGTAGGCATTCCCAAAACCATTGATAACGATGTTGGCTGCACCGAACGCTCCATCGGATTTGATACCGCAGTTAATATTGCGACAGAAGCACTCGACAGGCTGCATTTTACCGCCGCCAGCCACAGCAGGGTAATGATTTTGGAAGTAATGGGGCGCGATGCTGGTCATATCGCCCTGAATGCTGGGATTGCTGGCGGTGCTGATATTATTTTGATCCCAGAAATCCCTTACACCTTGGAAAAGGTCTGTGACAAAATACGCGATCGCCAGTTGAAAGGAAAAAACTTCTCCATCGTCATTGTCTCAGAAGCCGTCTGCACACTCGAAGGTAATCCAGTTAAAAATATGGATCGATTTGGGGAATGTCGATTTGGCGGAATTGGTCAGTACCTGGCAGAGCAAATTTCTATCTCTAGCGGTGCCGAAACTCGCGTCACAGTATTAGGACACGTTCAGCGCGGCGGTATCCCCTCGTCGCTGGATCGATTACTGGGGACAGCCTTTGGCGTGGCGGCAGTCGATTTGATTGCCGATGGCAAGTACGATCAAGTTGTCACCTGGCAAAACCGCGAAATTGTCAGCGTACCAATTGCTGAAGCAATTGGACAATACAGGGCAGTAGATCCCCATGATACTCTGGTCAAAACTGCCAGAGGCTTAGGAATTTGCCTTGGAGACTGAAATTTATGTCATTAGTCCTTTGTTTTCTGTGTCAATGACCAATGACTAATAAACGCAACTTTTTGCACCTTTTTCTTAGCCCCCCTTTATAGAACCCATTTGACATCTTTGACTATGTGCCCTTAAAGTAGCGCCAAAGCCATATGCAGCTAATCATGCCGTATTCCAGCAGCCTTACAGACGCCGAATGGGAAATCCTTGAACCTCTACTGCTCCAGCTCTTGCCGATTAAGAAGCAGACAAGACCTTGTAACTGGACGAAACGAGAGCTCTTGGATGGGATGTTCTATCAACTCAAGAACGGCTGCAACTGGCAAGATTTGCCGAAAGATTTACCGCCTTACTCAACCGTTTATTGGCATTACAAGCAGTGGCGGGAGGCAGGAGTCATCGTTGCCCTGATGAGGGTCTTACATGGACAAGTGCGTGAACAAGTGAAAAAAAAGCTCAGTGGACAACGTTGCTTATGATCGATTCCCAAGCCGTGAAAAATACCTGCAACGCTAGTATTAAGTCTAAAGGTTTCTGCTTTTACAAATGTACTAATGGCATCAAACGACATCTCGCAGTGGATACGTTAGGTTTTCCGTTTTTTACCCACTGCACGAAAGCTAATGTCTCCGATGACATGGGCTTAATCGAGATGTTGAGCCAGAACCTCGATTACTTTCGCGCAAAGCCAGTCAACATCCCGAAAATTACGATTCTGCTGGACAATGGCTATCATCCAGAAATGATTACTGCCGCTCTGCAAGACCTCTACCCGCAGATCATGACGAAGATTCGGTTTGAACTCTCGCCAAAGCCCACAAAAGCTGAAAAAGCCGCTCTTGGAAAAACCGGATTCGTCGTGGTCGCAACTCGATGGGTGATCGAGCGCTCGAATGCTTGGATGGAACGCTGCAAGAGTTTAGTCAAGAACTTTGAGAGAACTCTTAGCCATGCCACTGCAAAGCTTAATCTTTGTTTCATCAGGCTAATACTCAAGCGTTTAGCCCATAGCTAGATGTCAAATGGGTTCTATAAGGGGGGTTAGGCGATCGCACACTTGCTCTTTACAAATTTAGTTCCCTTTTAAAAGGGTTCTAATCTGTAAAGTTCTACCAAAGCGTTAATAACTAATTAAAATCTAGCTCGCTTCGCGCCGCTGCGATCGTCCTCCCTCGGTCGTGCTTTATTAACTCTTAGCTGACGTCCCATCCACTCAGCGCCATCCAATTCGGAAATGGCGGCTTCTTCCTGGGCATCATCTGTCATTTCAACAAAAGCAAATCCTCGCATACGTCCTGTTTCTCGGTCTGTCGGCAACAAAACTCGCTTGACAGCACCGTAGTCTGCAAAGACTGCTTTTAAATCTTCTTCCGTAGCTTGGTAAGACAGGTTTCCAATGTAAATGGTCATGTCGATGTATAAGGCTGAAAGAGGAACTAAAGTTCAGAACCTTTACATGGTCAGACGCGAACTATAAATCAAGGTCAAGCATTATTTACCAATGATGAAATTTTATGACCCAAGCCTACAAGTGCGGCTAAACGAGTACTAAACCCAACCATTGATAGGGCTGAACTTTTATATTTCGTCCTATCATAGCCTACTAATTTTATTGTGCAAGGTCATCTAGCCTACACAGTTGCAGCTTTTTTAATGTTGATTTTCTATGACATTTAACAAGAACTCTAATAGTGCTGAGTCCAAATAACACTAATTATTCAGGACTCAGCACTACTGAGAGTTAGTCAATAGAAATTGACTGAGGGCCACTGCTTCTGCCGTTATCACTGTTTGTGGTAGAGGAGGGATAGGAGGTAATCCCAGCTTCCGCGTCGAGCCAGCTTTTAACTGGATCGTCATTCAAGTTGACTCGGAGGATGCCAGAGACAAAGCCGCCTAAGAAAGCTGCTGGGTGTTTGGTGAATTCTTTGAATACTGGTGTCAGTTCATCGAGAAACATTTAAGAGTCTCCTGGGGTTGTGGGTTAAACAATTGATTTTTCTAGATCGATCCTAGCGTGTTTGAATGGAGGGTTGGCTTGGCAAGAGCAGGAAGCAATACTTGTCGGTGAAGAATGTCGGTTAAATAACTTACATTCATTCGCGCTACGTAGGGGCATTGCCATGCCCCTACGCTGGAAATTGGGGGTTAATAAATCCATGCCCTTTTTTAAGGGAGGGTAAAAGAAAATTCTGTAACATTGATTTTGGTTTTCGGTAGGGGCATGGCATTGCCATGCCCCTACAAAATGTCGCAGTTTTCGATATTTTCTCTCCTTGTATGAAACCACCCTACCCAGCCCCCGCGAAGAGAGCGCCCCTGCGCTAGAGAAAAGGGTGGAGAATTAAGCCTTAGTCCCCCTTTTTAAGGGGGATGCAAGGGGGATCTCCACCCTCTAAGCGTCTCGATTATGACTTTTCAGACATCTATCTAAAAAGCTACCCGCTTCACCCCTAAAATAAGGGAGCGCCACAGGTGGGGGATGGAAGCTTAACCAATCCGTATTGACAATCTGACTCTTTTTGCTTCCCCTATACCTACTTTTGCTCCGAAAAAAGACACTTATCTGAATCACACCCAGCAGGGCCAGCTTCCATTGAGTAGCCCGCATCGTAGCGACTTAAGGCAGCATGAAAATTTTCATTCTGCCGTCGCAGTTCCACTTCTTGCTTGAACTGATCGTACTGATGTTTTGTGATTGGCTCAAATGGCAAGCGCGGGAAGGTTTGGTGAGCATCGAAACGTGCCAAAAGTGCGGCTGAGATATAGCCTTCATCATTTTGAATAGCTTCGTAAATGCTACTACCTAAAGCTTCTATCTCATGTTCGCGCAGCTCAATAGTGGCTGAGGTGTTGTGTCGCACAAAGAATTTTTGGACTTGCATATAGAAATCCATTTGGGCCTTCGCGCTAAATTTGCCGATCTCGATTTGATCAGCACCAGGCAAATCAGCCCAAGGTACGGCGACGGGAATTTCCACCAGCCATTCCGTGCATCGGGGATCGAAGGGATCGTTCAGGAGATTGCCATTTTCATCTTTGTCAGACTGAGACGGAACGACATTGTAACCGTAGTCGATACACGCCAAGGCTACAGGGTCATTTTTTCTAAATGTGATGCGCCGCAGGAAACGTTGCGCCTTTGGGGGATGCCAACCAGGGGAAGCGCCTGTCAGTAGGGATTTTGTGCCGGAAGGCTGAACTGTGGTGCAACGGTTCGGGCGTTTTAGGGAATGGCGATCGCAATAATCCCACACAGTTCTATGCACAATTTCTCGCCAACGAGTCAAATATTCTTGCTCTTGTCGCTTAAACTCCAATCCTTCCACGGTGTCGGGTCGTCCAGCTTCCCACCACCGCAGCCAATCCACGCCAAAAGCCATCACAAAAAAGTCGAACAATCCTGTAAAAGATACGCCCACAATTGGATCGAGTTCGCGTGACTTGCGGTAACGTTCTTCGATAAATTCGTGATTCAGCAGTGAGGCTACTGATAATGCTGCTGCTGTGAAAGCTTCCTCTTGTTCTTTGTAGTTAGGTGGGTCAATTTGATTGAGATGAATCTCCGAAAGATTACAGTTTCCTGTTAAAGAATTGCCAAATACACCCTTATGAAACTCCGGCTCATTAAAGCAGAAAGTATCGTGTAGGCCTGGTAATTCTTCTACACCCTTAATTACTTGCCATTTTCCTTGGTACTTAGCATTCGTTCCTTTGCTAACATCTAAACGTTGACAAGGAATATCGCCACATTCAGTTATTTGCAAGTAGTACAAATCCCGGCTTCTGACACCGTAATTTGTAATTGCTCCTTTGTGGGAGCAAAGATTAACTGATGAACGGATACCACATTTTGTCAGGAGTAACTGCACTCTGTAGGCGCGATCATAGTCGGAGATATAAATCCTGATGCCGTTGCTGGCTGTATTAGAACCATCGGTATCTGCTAAACCTGCAATAAAATGTAGAATTGCTTGACGATTCCAACTAGCAATTGCATTTAGCGATTCTGGATTTGCCTTTAAGCTTTTTAGAAATTCTCCAGAGAAACCCAAGTCTGTTACATCGGTAAAAGCAGGCAAATAGTCATAGGTTCTTTCGGGAGATTTATTCCCTGATACGCATAAAGCCGCTTTGTGTTCGTAAAGCCTAACTTTTGCATTATCATTTGTGTCTGTAGTGCCATCTCCTACCGCTACCCCCAATGTGTAGGCGTAACTTGGATCGACATTCAAGCCGTCCTCATACTGAATTGTAAAAGGTTCCGTGTGGATGGCATATTGGCTGGTATCCATTAAATCTTTTGTTTGGACTTCTTTGTAAACCTTGCCAAAGCGATCCTTAACAAAAAACCGATGATACTCAGTGACATCTAGGTAAGAACCATCTCCAAACCGCACTCGATACAGTTTGCGATCGCTACCTGTCTTAAATGGTGCCACTTGACTCCATCGTTGCCCATTCCAAATTTCAACTTCAGAGCCTATTACATCTTTTATTTTGTCCATTCCCTCCCTAGTGATTAGCAGCGTGTCGCCGCTAACGCAGTGAAAGTTAGAGCCAATTATCTCACCGCAAGGATTCAACCCAACACGAGCTAATCTATGCTCTATCTCCAAAGGATCTATGTTGGGGTAGTGTTCTAGTAACCAATCTTGAGCTTTTCCTTGGTCATAAGCTTTTAGAAAATCAGTTCTTAGTTCAGGAGAAAATAGTAAATCGCAGTTAGCTCTAGCTATAGCTTCTCCAGCCCATTGAATCGCGCCTTCACCAGAGTAATACTGTTTTCTAACAGCTTCTACACACTCTTCAAGAGTTGGTTTGTGGTGAAAAACTCGCGTGTGATTTGCCATTCTCAAAGCATCTCGATCTGGATCGATCCGCCAGTTGCCATTTGCATCCTGCTGCCAAAGATTGCCTTTAGCGCTGGCAAACAATTCATCATCGCTAATGCCTTGCCTCATGCCAGCTGACCTTCTCACGTTGCCAGCTACTACTACTACTGCGGCTTCATCAATTAACAAACAGCATTCAACTGAGTTTAATTGCCGTCCTACAGCTTTATTCAAAATTGCCGCACAGCGTTCATAAAGTCCTGGTAACTTAACAGGATTAGCAACGCCTCCAAAGCCTTTAAGGGGTTCTCCAGCTGCACGAACATCACTCAAGTCAATGGATATGTTGACTTCTTCTGAAAATTGTTCATCCGTGGATAATTCCAACAATGTTTGATAAGATTTGACCCAACCTTGGCGACTGTCTCCCACATAAATCAGTACCTTATTGCCTTCCACCTGAACTTCTGTCTGTTCGCGCCGAAGGTCTGGCTGGGTGCTACCTACATCCCCTTGTATATTTACAATCAGGCGATTGCGGATGGGTGGCAGTTGATTGATGTATTTTGGTTCGAGGACGGCACCTGTGCCACAGCCCATCATCGCCAGATCCATCATTAAGCCGAAGGCACGCCAATCAAGTACATTTGTACTGGTACAGTTATAAGCGCCGGAAAAGTTTTGTTGTTGCTCGATCCATTCACTCCCGCCTACCCACAACCAGCGACCAGAAGGCAATGCTTTGAGCTGGAGCTGCATCCGTTCTAGTAGGGCTGTCTCTTCTGGGGTAAGCTTACCTAATTTGGTTAAACCACGGACGCTTCTGGCGCATACTTCTTCCCACGTCTCGCGCCCAGCTTCTGTGCGGCGGCTATACGTTCTAAAAAATACAGGTAAGCCTGCTGGTGCAGTTTCTGGAAATTTGCTATTTTGGCGTACTCGCTCAAGCTCTCGAACCATAAGTCAAGTCAGATTATCTTTGGGACTGATCGATAGATCAAGACTATACGCGATCGCTCATATGGGGTCAAAACTTGCCAAAATACATAAAATGCGCTATATGTAGGTTGCAGTCAGGACTAGCAACTAGGTAAGAATTTTTTCCAATTCCCAATTCAAAATTACTTTAATGTCCCTTGCTCCGTGGCGATCGCCCTTAGCCGGTGCCTTGCATCGCAATGACAGCCAGCCTCATTGCCGCTACTTGCAGTTAGCAACTGTTCGGGCTGATGGACGGCCAGCCAACCGTACCGTCGTATTTCGGGGATTTCTACCAGACACCAACCAACTGAAATTCGTCATAGATTCCCGCAGCCAGAAACCAGAGGAAATTGAGCATCAGCCTTGGGGAGAAGCTTGCTGGTACTTCACCAACACCCGCGAACAATTTCGCCTCGCAGGTACACTAACCCTGGTACAACAAGAGCATCCCAACCCAGCCCTACAACAAGCACGTCAAACCACCTGGAAAGACCTCTCAAATGCCGCTCGCGTGCAATTTGCGTGGCCAGCACCTCGCGAAACCAGAGCTGATGCCGTCGCCTTTTCGCCACCGCCACCCGATTCAGCCCAACCACTAGCGAATTTTTGTCTCCTACTCCTCGAACCCTTGCAGGTAGATCATTTAGAATTGCGAGGCGAACCGCAAAATCGGTGGCTATACAGCCTAGATTCGCAAACCTGGACTACTCAAGCTGTGAATCCATAAAGCATTAGAAGGCAAAAAAAATTGTTTTTTTGCCTTCTAAATTTTCCTTATTGATATTAGATACCAGCACCATCCAAGAATTGCTGAATCACCCCATCCTTAAGGCGACAACTGGGAGCCACAGATGCTGGAGCATTCGATAAATTATTTGCCGCCACCAATTGAGCAGGAGTTGACGCATGAGCAGGTTGTTGATTTTGTAGCTCTTGCAACTGTTGTTCCAGCGACTCTAGGCGGTCTACCAAAGCGCGAATCACCGCTGCTTCAGAATCGGGCAAACTTCCATGTTCCAGCGGATTCACCCGGACACCTGAGCGATAGACAATCCTACCCGGAACGCCGACCACCGTACAATCGGAAGGGACATCGCGCAAAACAACCGACCCAGCTCCGATGCGGACACTGTTGCCGATTTGGATATTACCCAGAACTTTAGCACCAGCACCCACCACGACATTTTCTCCTAGCGTGGGGTGACGCTTGCCGCCCTCCTTGCCAGTACCGCCCAGAGTAGCACCCTGATAAATGAGAGCATAATCTCCCACAATTGCGGTTTCACCAATCACCACACCCATCCCGTGGTCAATAAAAACACTCCGTCCAATTACAGCACCGGGGTGAATTTCAATGCCAGTAAGAAAGCGAGCTAGTTGGGAAATCAATCGAGGGATGAAGGGAATTCCCAGGACGTATAGCCAATGAGCAAAGCGATGGAATACCAGCGCCTGCAAACCTGGATAGCAAAACAGAACCTCCAGCCAGTTGCGGGCGGCGGGGTCACGCTCGAAGATGATGCGAAAGTCAGCTATAAGCGTAGATAGCACAAGCGTTTACCAATTTTGGCAAAATAGACCATATCTATCATATCGTTCTCAGTGATTTTCCCGATCGGGGAAACCGAACCTAAAATTTTCCCTCGTTCCCAGGCATATACCCAGAGAACGAGGGAAAATTTTATCTTTTGCCTTTTACATAACAGGCTTTTGCTTTTTAGACAAACCTGCCATTGGACTGTTTGCGGCGAATGCCAATCACCGACGGACGTGGTGGCCCTTGAGGATTGCCCTCAATGTTGCTGGGCCAATTACTGCCACGAGGTACAGTGCGTCGTTGATTAAAGACACTGCTGCCAGTCAAGTCCAGAATCTCGATATCTCGGCTCAGGATTTGTTGGGGAGTAAATGGCACCTCTTCGCCGGGGTGCTGCACCGAAAGAATCAGCGTATCCCCAATGAACGTTGGGCCAGTCAGTTCGCAACGCGGTGGGCCATAGGCAAAGGGTACGACTGCGCCAGCATCAGGCCCTGCGGTGGGAATGAAGAACAACCAGTTATTGCCAAACACCCCAATCAAGTTAGAAGTTTCAACATTGAGATTAGAGTCAATCTGACTAGGCGAGTTAGCACCCACTACCCTATGGTCGATGTTTAAGGGAGTTGCGGCAGCACCAACATCAAAACCATTGTGGGCGCTAGTAGACATATCGGTGACACCCCAGATGTTACCTTGGCCGTCAAACGCTAAGTTATCCACATTGGCGAAACCATCTCCAGGGTTGGCTCCCACTTCCCCACCTTTAGCAAATCGCTGCCAGCGGAAGGTGGTACCCGTGCCATCAGCACTATCTTCAATAATCTTGAAAAGTTCCCCAGATGGCTGTGGCGCGTTAATGTCAGCGCTGTACTTAGAAACTACAAAGATCCGTGAGTCAGGATAGCCATCGCTGCCCGGAGCACCGTCTGTGTAGGCGATGAACACTTCTCTGGGATTGCGTGGATTAACTTCTAAGTCTTCAGGACGAGCCGTCGGAGTTCCGCCAACCAAGTTAGCAGCTAAAAAGGCATCCACTAGCACAGCACCCTGGCTGGTGTAGAAATCTGATAGCTTCTTACCTCGATAAGCAGGCAGAATCGTGGCTTCATTGGTTATGTCAACGCCCTGGAACACACTACCTTGTGCAGGGTCTTCAGTGGGGCCGAAGCGTCGTATTGGGGTACGACCATTGCGGGTCGCTTTGCCCAATGCGGCAATTTCCCTTGAGGCAAGAACTGAGGGAGGAATTGGATTGGTGGCGGTATTTAATCTCAGCGGAATCCATTCACCCGTACCGTTAGGGTTGTAACGGGCAACGTACAGAGTGCCGTCTTCAAATAAGCGACTGTTGTTCTTATCAGTGGGAGAGCTAACTCTACCGGAACTGACAAATTTCCAAGTGTGACCTCCGCGTCGGTCATCACCCATATAACCAATTAATTGTTTTCCAGCCTCAACCCGCATGGCAATATTTTCATGGCGGAAGCGACCTAAGGCCGTGTGTTTACGGGGGCGGAAATTGGGGTCTGCTGGGTCAATTTCGACCATATACCCGTATTTTTCCCCGACAAAACCAAAGGTAGCCCCGGTAGTGCCTGCAATATAACCCGTCTGTGTACCGTTGGCATTTACGGGTTCTGTTACTCCAACGAAGAAGGCGGTACTGGCTTGGAAGTTCTCTTCAGCAGATAGAATGGTTCCCCAAGGACTGGTGCCGCCAGAACAGTTGTATCCAGTGCCGATAATTTTGTTACCCAATCCATCTGAACTCAGAGGGAAGACTTGAGTAGCGGCTGGGCCAGTGCCAATTAGGTAATTTTGATCTCCTTGCTGGTAGCTCTTGGAACCCCAGGATGTGACATTTTTATACGCATCAGAACGTTGAGAGTTAATCCCTAAACCTGAGAGATGGTGGATGCGTCGATTTTTGGGATCACGGACAACAGAAAAGCGTCCGCCACGGTCTGCGCGGGCAATCCGAACGATAGAGCCACCCATGTTGTACAAAAATTCGCCCAAGAGTTCGATATTCGTTTTGTCACTCGGCAAATTTTGCCCAATGACCAAAGGGTACGATTCGGGGAATTGTGCTAAATCCTCTGAGCTGCCTGGAGCAGCAAGAGAAAATGGGTAGGAGACATATTCGTGGTTAACCCAAAGGTAGCCGTCGTTGGGGTTCCTACCATTAAGGGGAATAAAGCCGGTGTAGTCGTTGTTGTAACCAAAATATTCTTCTTGGTTAGGGAAGACGCGATCGCCCCAGCGTACAATTACATAACGTTCGTATTCCGGCGGCACTACAACATCATCAAGAATGTTGTAAGTTCCTAATCTAGGATCTGCTGATTTATTTATTACTGTTCCCTGACCAATTGCTGTTGCGTAATAGCTGTTCTGCTCTGTGTAAATTGGCAAAGGATGTGGCAGACGCAATGGCGTAAATTTCAGAGGCTGTATCGCTTCAGCGATGCCTGAATCAAGCCCAAAAATTCTGTTTTCTACAGCAGGAGCTAGTACCGCAGCACCAGCACTGGCTCCAAAGAAAACAAGTAGCTGCCTCCGACTAAGCTTAGACATGAAAAACCCTCATTAAGGAATCGCAAGACTGACGCACAAAAAATGCTGGGAACTTATAGTCAAGTCACAGCAATTATGTCAACCGCTAGTTAACACACCATTACCTAACAACATCGGTGTGGTTTGAGCTGGGATAGGAATAATACCTACTGCGCGCTTTCCTTAACACAGGTGACGGCTCCCTCCACGCCCGACTGGTAAAAATCATTTGCGTGTTTACACGCACACCATAAATACTACTTACGTAAAATTAAGGTTGTTTAATGAGTTGGTTAATAAAAAATTAACAAGACATAAAGTTCTTAAGAAGCTTTGAAAATCAGAATAGAACATCGATTTAGAACTTCTTAACCTTCTATTAAAGCTTACTTAATGTTTAATGCTTTTAATCTAAGTACGTCAGTAAATATACTAGACTTGATTTGAGTCAAGCTGCTAAAAATTAGCAGCAGATAAAGCGATCGCGTTTAAACCTAAGCAAATAAGGAGTAACAAATGAGGGGCATTACCTATTTTACTACGCTTGCACTGTTTGCAAGTGTAGCCTTGCCTGATGCAGCAAATGCTGTAATTTTAAATGGCGGATTTGAAGAAGGCTTCGCTAGCTGGCAAACCCTAGGCGACTACAGAATAGAAAATTCTGCTTTTGGAAGTGGAACAGTACAAGGAAATTCTCAAGTTTTTCTATCAACTGCTTACCGCGAAGTGATTGGTTTTGATAATAACTCAATTGAAATTTTTGGTGGGGATGCAGCGCCTGTTGCCTTCATCTCTGGCTTTGCTGAAGAATCTAGTTTAGAGGGATTCCTGGGTTTCTCAACATTTTTAGGAGATAAGTCTTTATATGATATTGCTACAGCAGAACCTATTGAGGGCTCGGCAATAAAACAGACTTTTAGAGCAGGTTCTGGACAGGTTTTATCTTTCTCTTGGAATTTTCTCACAAATGAGTCTGTTGGGGAAGCGGCTGTTGACGATCTTACCTATCCTGACTTCAATGACTTTGCTTTTGTATCCCTAAAGTCAAACTCTGGCACCCAACTTTTCACCTTGGCAGATACAATTTCAGAATTTCAAAGTTCTTCTACTAGCCTTGCTAATGAGACTGGATTTAAGACTTTCTCTTACAAGATTCCAACTTCTGGGGAATATACATTAGGAATTGGGGTTGTGGATGTAGGAGAGCCAACACGTATTTCAGCTTTGTTGATTGATAAGGCGCAAGTTGTTCCGGAGACTACACCTACGCTGGGTATGCTACTTTTTGGAGTGGGAACAGTTTCGATGTTGAAGCGGGGTAAGAAAAAAAGAGATTTTGTTTCTTAGATTTAGATTTTAACTGTTGTTGCCTGTTGTAGGGGTGCAATTAATTGCGCTCCTACTTTTTTATCGTTTTTTTCGGTTACAGGCTTTGATTATCGCGATGGCTGATAAAGTAAATATAGGTTGGATTTCACCAAGGTAGCTTTTTAATAAAGATAATGTTTCTAAGGCAGAGGAAAATTCTATATAAATAATTATTTTTGGGGTAGTCCTGCATAGTAATGATAATTGGGTTATAATTTTAATTATTTAAAATAACTTAATTCTTAGCTTATGCAATGTCCCAAATGCGACTCTCGATACGTTGTAAAAAATGGTCATACTCACACTGGTAAACAAAATTTTAAATGTCGAGATTGTGGCAGACAATTTGTCACAACTCCCAGTCATCAGCCTGTTTCCAAATCAACCAGAGAGTTGATAGATCGGCTATTACTAGAAAAAATCTCTTTAGCTGGAATCGTCAGAGCTACAGGAGTTTCCGAACGCTGGCTACAGTACTATGTCAATCAAAAATTAGGAGCAGTCAAAAGAGAAGTGCAAGTAACCTCAAAAAAAAAAGGCAAATTAATAATTCAATGTGATGAAATGTGGTCATTTGTAGGCTGTAAGGGTAACAAGCAGTGGATTTGGTTGGCAATTGATATATTGACTAAGGAAATTGTAGGAGTATATATTGGTAAAAGAGATGAAAGTGGTGCGATAGGATTGTGGGGTTCTTTACCAGCAATTTACCGTCAATGCGCTGTCAGCTATACAGACTTTTGGAGTGCTTATCAAATAGTTTTTCCTAAAAAAAGACACAAATCAGTATCCAAGGATACTGGCAAAACAAACTATATAGAAAGATTTAATAATACGATGAGACAAAGAATATCGCGGCTGGTAAGAAAAACTCTTTCATTCTCTAAAAAACTCTCAAATCATATAGGAGCTATCTGGTATTTTATTCATGAGTATAACGCCAGTTTATCTATAGAGCTAAAAGCTTAATTATCATTACTATGCAGGACTACCATTTTTGGTTCGTTGCTGCCCTACTCAACTTATACTTAACTAAATATTTTATGATAGAGGTGTCACTACAATTATTGGAAAAAATAGATGAGGCTATAGCCTTATCGTTCGCATTCCCAGGTTCTAGCCTGGGAACGAGAAAGAAGTTAGCTTAATCATCTCGAAACCCGGGATCGTCTTCGAGTCTGATTCTGCTTCGTGTAGGAGCAATGTTTGTAGGTGAAACAGAAGAGTTGTCAAAACCTAGCAGCAATCCAGAAGTAATAAAATATCGAGTCCAACGATGTATTCTAGGGTCTTGTTGCCAATCTGAACGAGAAACTTTTGAAAACAGAACTGGGACGATTTGTCCTTTAACGTCGCCGAAAACTCGGAGATAAATTTGGGTAGTCTCCGGGCTTTGTGATAATTCTTGGTCGATAGAGATAGTGGCTACGGTTTCTGCTTCTTCGACAACGTTTTCATAAGGTTGATTGGAGTTGGGGCTGAGGAAGAGATCGATTTTCGTAGATTCAGATAAAGCTGGGGAAGCGATCGCGCCCAAACTACTTAAAATTGAAAATGTCGTTAAAATTCGCCAGATGCGGATAACCATTGCTTTTATTCATTATCAAGGTTTACACAGAGTAGCACTCTCAAGATTAAGGATTCAGTAAAGTTTGATTAATTCTAAATAAAACTGTTGTTTATCTTTAAATCTGCCGAATGGGAATTTTAATTGCAAATTCTGTACCCTTTCCAGGCGCACTTATACAGTTCAATTCGCCTCCGTGTTTTTCGACAATAATTTGATAACTAATTGACAAACCAAGTCCAGTGCCTTTGCCTACTGGTTTGGTAGTAAAGAAGGGATTAAACAGTTGTTGTTTCATTGCTTGTGTCATCCCAGTCCCGTTGTCTGCAATCCGAATCACAACTTGATTGTTGTTTTGCACTTTGGTAGAAATCCGAATTGTGGGGATTGGGGACTGGGAAGAATCTTTTCCAGCACCTAATGCCAAGTCACAAGTCTCCAGTTCCAAAGCATCAATGGCATTGGCAATCAGATTCATAAATACTTGGTTCAACTGTCCAGCGTAGCACTCTACCTGCGGCAGGTTGCCGTATTCTTTGATTAGTTGAATGCCGGGGTAATCGGTCTTAGCTTTCAGACGATTTTGCAGAATTAGTAGGGTGCTATCAATACCTTCGTGAATATCAACTGCCTTCATTTCTGCTTCATCGAGTCGTGAGAAATTACGCAGAGATAAGATAATTTGACGAATGCGTTCAGCACCGACTTTCATTGAAGACAGCATTTTGGGTAGGTCTTCGATGAGGAAATCTACATCGATTGCTTCTATCTCGTCTCGAATTTCCGCAGTGGGATTAGGATAGTTTTTGTTATAGAGATGTAGTAGGTTAAGCAGGTCTTGGATGTAATTATCAGTGTGAATCAGATTACCGTAGATGAAGTTGACAGGGTTGTTAATTTCGTGGGCGATCCCAGCAACTAGCTGTCCTAAGCTGGACATTTTTTCGGTTTGCACGAGTTGGGCTTGGGTTTGCTGGAGTTCGTATAGGGTTTGTTCTAGTTTGGTTGCTTGTTCTTGGAATTGTCGGGCGGCGGTACGGGTAGCGGCGTAGAGTTCGGCTTGGTTAATAGCGATCGCAAGGTTATCTGTAACGGCACAAAGCAGTTCTACTTCGGCATCGCTCCAAGCTCTCGGTGTAGAATTACTACAAATAATAACGCCGATAGTGCCTGAGAGAGTTTGAATTGGCAGCACTAATATCGAGGCATAATTAAGAGAGCGCATAAGTTCCTGCCAGACGCGATCGCTTTCTTTGTAGACATCATCCATCCGCAGTATTTCCAGATCCAACAGTTTTTCCGCGATTAGCCCCACCACCGCCGCCGGGTAGTAACCTCTAGAATCGGGAAGATCCGGAAGTCGATCTTCCTTAATCACCTCCCAACCAGGTTCTTCTCTGTCATGGTAATACCAGGCGAAGCCACAGCGCTCAATCTGCAATAAGCTGCGGATTTCTTGCACTGTTGTTTCCAGAACTGTGTCCAGGTTGAGAGTGTTGCGAATTTGGGTAGTGATACGGTTTAGCAAATTTTCCCGGTTGGCTTTTTCTCTCAGCCGTACTTCCGATTGTCGTAGTGCTTCCTCAGCAGCTTTGCTTTGGTTAATATTAGTCATAGTGCCGATATAGCTTTTCAATCCCTCTGACCCGATTTCAGCTGCTGCTTGAGCTAAAACCCAAGTTACCAAGCCATCGGCTCGAATCAGCCGAAACTCGGATTGAAAAGGTAAATTATCCGTTACTGCTTGATGCCATTGGGAATATACGCGATCGCGATCGTCAGGATGTAGGGCTTTTATCCAACCGTCTCCCAGTGTTCCTTCTTTTGTTAGTCCAGTAATCTCACGCCATTGCTGGTTAGCATACACAGAGTTTCCTCGCGCATCTGTGCGAAATATCACTACTGGGGACAATTTAGCTAATATTTGATATCGTTGTTCGCTTGAGCGCAGTGCATCTTCAGTGGCTTTGCGTTCTGTGATGTCTGTAATCATCCCCAAAGTACCCAAATACTCACCTTGTGAGTCTAAGATGGGTTTTGTGGAAACAATTGCCCACATAGGAGAGCCATCTTTGCGAGTGAATTTGAAATCATGGTTTTCCTTAATGCCTTGGCGACGACGTTCCACATTTGCGGATGCGATCGCCTTTCCCTCATCATCCATAAAATCAAACAGCGGCTTATCCTGCATTTCTTGGGCGCTGTAGCCCAACATTTCTGCCATTCTGGGATTGACAAAGCTGGTCTTGTTATTACTGTCAATAATCCAAACGCCTTCTAAGCTCGTTTCAATAATGCGACGATAACGCTCCTCAGATTCTCGCAATGCAATCTCTGTCTGTTTGCGTTCAGCGACCTCGGCTTTTAAACGATTAATCGCATTTTTTAAGATATTTGTACGTTCTTCTACTCTAATTTCTAAGGTTTCATTCGACTGTTTCAAAGCTGCTTCTGCTATCTGGCGCTCTGTAATGTCGAGAATAACAGCTAAAAATACTGATTCTCCATTTTGCACAATCAGTTGTAGGTGTACTTCTACTGGATAGAGACTGCCATCAGCACGCTGGTGGACTGTTTGAAACTGTAGTTTTTCTTGCTCGTGTTGCAGCAAAGGCGCAATCAAGTTACAAAAAAAAGCTTCATCTAGTTCTGGATCGATGTCAAGGGGTGTAAGAGTTCGCATCTTTTCCAGAGAATAGCCCAGGTTGCGCCTAGCACCCGCGTTAACATACTGAAAGCGAAGAGTTTTGGCATTAACAATATAAATTTCGTTTAAGCTTGCTTCAACTGCATTTAACAGTAGCAAACGTTCAGCTTCAGTTTGCTTGCGATCGCTAATATCAACACAGGAACCAATGTAACCTCCAAAGCTGCCATCCGGTAGAAACCGAGGCGTTCCTGTATCCCAAATCCAGCGGTACTCGCCATCAGCACGCAAAAGGCGGTATTCCATCTGGAATTTTTCACGGGCATCAAAGGCTGTAATATAAATATCTAAACAATGCTGCAAATCCTCTGGATGAACGCCTTCCGCCCAGCCATTACCCATTTCTTGTTCTATTGTTCGCCCGGTAAAATCTAGCCAGACTTGATTAAAGTAATAACAGAGTTTGTCAGTGCCAGATAACCAAATCATTACGGGGGCGGTATCTGCTACTATCCGAAATAGTTCTTCGTCCCGTAAAGGCGTTTGTATTAGCTGTTGCTCAGTGTTCTGTACTTTTAAATCCTGGCTAGTCATTTTTGGGAGTAAGTTGGGTTTGATTTGACTATACTGGCATTTTAAGCATTAATTTCTGAATATAATAGGTCATTTATAAAGTCTCTATACAATTGCTAGTAATACGGAGTGTAGCGATCGCGATCGCACACCGGATGTCAGTATTTCTATAGCATATGCAACAAAAGGCTATACCCTGTTTGGCAAATTACTCCAGATGCTTCACTACGCTTGCACCCACTAGGCATAACAGCTTAAGATTAAGCCGAGGCGGGTTGGGAAGATGTCTGTTTCAGTGGGAGAGCGATCGCAAACTCCGTTCCCTCACCTATCTGGGAATTTACAGAAATTTTTCCTCCATGCTTTTCAATAATTTGGTAGCAAATCGAAAGTCCTAAACCTGTACCTTGACCTACTGGCTTAGTAGTAAAAAATGGGTCAAATATTTTATTCTTAATATGCGATGGGATTCCTGAACCATTATCCCGAATTCGCACTTGAATTTGGTCGTCAGAAGTATTTATTGTTTTAATTATTATTTGCTTATTTGATTTTTCTTGATCGGTTAATAGCGCATCAACGGCATTACTAATAATATTCATAAATACCTGATTAATTTGCGCTGGATAGCACTCAATTAGAGGTAAATTACCATATTGCTTAATAACCTTAACTTCTTTTTTTAATTTGTTGCTCAAAATTAACAACGTGCTATCAATACCTTCGTGTAAGTTAACGTCTTTAACCTCGGCTTCATCTAGACGCGAGAAGTTTCGCAAAGATAAAACCATCTGCTGAATCCGCTTAGCTCCTACCTTCATAGAAGACAACATTTTAGGTACATCTTCAGTAATAAATTCTAGGTCAATTTCCTCGCTAACCTCCTCAATTTCAGGAGATGAATATGGGTGCTGCTGATAAATATGCACCAATCTAAGCAAGTCTTGAAGATATTCGCTGGTATGTTCAAGATTGCCGTAAATAAAATTAATTGGGTTATTGATTTCATGAGCAATGCCAGCTACCATCTGACCGAGGCTGGACATTTTTTCAGTTTGAATTAGCTGAGATTGGGTTTGTTGCAGTTCTTGCAGAGTTTGAGAAAGTTTAGTTGCTTGTTCACGCAATGCTTCCTCCGCAACTTTAGTAGGAGTAATGTCACGCGCACTCGCATAAATTAACTTTTCTTGGGGAGACTGCACAGATGTCCACGCCAGCCATTTGTAGGAACCATCTTTGCAGCGATAGCGATTCTCGAAGTGGTAAGACGTTATTATACCTGTGGAAAGTTTTTCCGCTTCGGCAATAGTTGCTGCTTTATCTTCAGGATGAACAAAATCGATGAATTGGCTGTTAAGGAGTTCTTCGGGTGTGTAGCCAAGAGTTTTTTCAAAAGCTGGGTTAACGAACTTAAAATAACCGTCGAAACCAGCTATACAAAGCATATCAAACGAAATATTGAAGAAGTTATCAAGCTGCTGTTGTTTTTGCTTTAGTTCTTGGGTATAAGTTGCAACTCGCCGGATCATTTGGTTTAGAGAAATCGTCAACTTCCCAACTTCATCTTCAGTCGTCACGGGTGCTTGGAGGTTAAAATTTGATTCCTCTGTCACCTGTTGAGCAACTTTGGTGATGGCTTCAATCGGTTGCGCGATCGCTTTACTGGTATACACTGCTAAAATAACTGCGATCGCTGCTGATACCAGCAAACTAATAATAATAATAAGGCTACCCAGATCCCCGGCTTCATCGTAAAGTCTATCTCCTGCTTTTGCTTCTCGTTCTTGATAGAGATTAATTAGTTTTGACAGCTCGTCTGTGAGATAATTCAAGCGAACAGTAGTTTCACCATTAATAAACTTGGTGAGTGCTTGCTGTGCTGATGGAAGCTTCTTTGTCTTTACAGTAGACGGTTCAGTCCCCTCCAGCACTGTCTTTAGTTCTGGATAATAAATTTGGAGTATATTTTCATATTTATTGATTAAAGATGTTAGATGGGCATAATGTTGAGCCAGGTCTTCCTTGTCTTCGCCCAAGTCTTTAAAGTATAGAGTAGAATTATTTAGAAAAATTTGAGTTTCTTCTATTAATTCTTTAAGTTCAAGAAGTTCTTGAATTAAAATCGGGTATTCTTGCTCTAAGTCTTCGATATCATTTGATATAAGAAGTAATTCTCGTTGTTGAGAGCGAGCCTGTAAAATAGCTGTTTGTAAATTATTTAGAGAATTTATCCGGACACGCACTTTCTCAACTTGTTCCGCCGCCCGCGCATAATTGTATTGTTGGAAAATAATGCCAGTAGTTCCGCCCAGAATGGCAATGCTAATCGCTAGACTATACCCATAAACGATTTTCTGCCTAATACCTAAGCGACTGGTTAGGCGGTTAAACTGAGTTAGTGAAAAATTTTGATAGCGATTTGGCAACTTAACTATAAAAGACATTTTTTCACCAGCTCTAATGACACAAAAATAACAAGTCATTCATAATATACAAATGAAAAATAACACGTATAATTTATAATTTAAAAGCGAAAAAACACTTAGAAAAAGCTTCAGTCATCCGAAAGTACAGGATAAAGTTAAGTAATTTTACGGATTAAAATTGGAGAAAGGAAAAAATAACCCTGCCTGGGGGTACTAGACTGCCTGTATGATTAGAAACAGTTTTGCAGTAAGCTGCTACTAGGCTTTAGCGGTACTTTTAGCTTGATATCTCTGAAGGCAACGCATCAACTACTGACCTGTCTATGACTTACTCCTCTTCATCTGTGGCAACCGATGCCGCTGGCGGTACGACTCAAACGGATTCAGCCATCTGGTCTAGCTTATTGCAACAGTTGTTAGACGGGCGATCGCTTTCGCGCGATCAAGCCGCAGAATTGATGCAGGGATGGTTAAAGGAAAAAATTCCACCAGTGCTATCAGGAGCGATTTTAGCTGCTCTCCAAGCAAAGAGTGTCTCTGCTGAAGAGTTGAGTGGCATGGCTCAAGTTTTGCAATCCCAATCCTTCGCCCTTCCCAGCCCTCCATCCCCAGCTTCCAATCACCTAATTGACACTTGTGGCACTGGGGGAGATGGGGCATCAACCTTTAATATCTCTACAGCAGTTGCTTTTGTTGCCGCTGCTGCGGGCGTTCCGGTGGCAAAACATGGCAATCGTTCTGCCTCTAGCCGAGTTGGTTCCGCTGATGTGCTGGAAGCGCTGGGAGTGAACCTGAACGCCACCCCACAGAAGGTACAGGCGGCCCTTCAGGAAGTGGGCATCACATTTCTATTTGCACCCGGTTGGCACCCTGCCTTGAAGGTAGTAGCACCGCTACGGCGAACGCTAAAAGTGAGGACGGTGTTTAATTTACTTGGGCCGTTAGTAAATCCGTTACGCCCCACAGGTCAAGTGATTGGGGTGTTCGATCCAAAATTGGTAAGTACCATTGCCCATGCTTTGGGGCAATTAGGCATTCAGCAGGGTATTGTCTTACACGGGCGCGAGAAACTGGATGAAGCTGGTCTTGCTGATGTCACAGACTTGGCGGTGTTGTCTGGGGGTGAAGTGGAGTTGTTGACGCTGAATCCCCAAGAACTAGGCTTGACAATGGCACCTACGGCGTTAATCCGGGGTGGAGATGTTTTAGAAAATGTGGCGATTTTGCAAGATGTACTCCAAGGGAAAGGAACGCCAGCGCAACAGGATGTAGTGGCTTTGAATGCCGCATTAGCACTCCAAGTTGGCGGTGTGGTAGCGATGGGCAATCATGCAGAGGGCGTTTCTCTGGCAAAGGAAATTATAAACAGTGGTGCTGCTTGGTCGAAATTGGAACGATTAATTCAGTTTCTTAAGGATTAGCCAGCGAGTTAAGAGTTGGAATGTTGAATTCCAACTCTTAAGGACAACTGACAGTTTTGGTTAATTGGGACGGAACTCAACCACGTTACGTTTAATTGTGATGTCATAACCATCAAAGAAGTCATGCCCCAATAGTCCAACTTCCATGTCTGGTAAAGCGATCGCTACCAGCACATTTTTCTTGATTGCTCCCCCAACTCCGATAGACTTGACATAACCCAGAGGAAATTCTGCTACACCATTGGGAGTCTGCGCCTTGGCACTGGATACAGGTACTACTCTGAGTGCAGCTGCCATGCGTCGGGTAATCAAGGTACCGGAAGCACCAGTATCCACAATCATTTCAAAAGTCCGGTTCCCGTCAAAGGTGACATCAATCACGGGGGTGCCACCTTCTCGCCGTTTGATTGGGGCTTGATAAACACCGTTTCTCAGAAGCCGAGGTTTGGAACTTCCTGTGGGCGCTTTCGCTACTACCACAGGCTGAGGTTTGGGTTTGGGAGGATTTGCCTTGTTCTGGGCATAGGTGAGATTGCGCTGGTATTGGGGGATTTTGGTTTTAGCGATCGCATGATAAGGACTAGAAGCCGGAATGGTTTTCATAAAAGCGATCGCTTGTTGCCAGCTGCTGATAACTAATTGCCAATCCTCTTTTGACTGAGCAGACAGGCTGATGCTGCTGGCGCTTTCAGCAGAGTCAATCGCCCGCACATAAGCGTCGGCGGAGGCTTGCGGGGATAACTGCGGCTTAGATGGTGTCTTTGCCGGAGATTTAGATTTAGTTGAGGCAGGTTTAGACACCTGCTTTGCACTAGCAGTTGGAGGCTTCTTGGCAGGAGGAGAAGCCGAGACGGGAGTTGCTGATGGACTCTGAGGAGTGGCAGCATTGTCTTGGCTACAGCCAAAACTTACGAGTGCCAGCGTACTTGAAAGCAAAATGATTGCTGCACGGGCGTGAGGAGACTTCACAATATCTGCATTTAATTCTCATCAACTATTTTATTGTCATCTATCCTTTAGTAGATTGGATCTAAAAAAATCCCTAGACCTAAAGAAATAAAGATGCGATCGCATTTATAGCCTTTATCTTCTGTTACCTGGTGAGGAGATGACCAAGCCTGGAGGAAAGCGGCCCTACAAATAAATAAGCTAGGCAATATCCACCCTGCCAGTAATTGGCAACTCCTATTTTGTGTAGCACTACAATAGACATCTCCAAAAATTAGGCTGGAATCCTTATCAAGGTTAGGCTAAAGTCAAATTTTTGGAGATGTTTAATGTATCCTTACCTTATTTGGAAGCTATGTTAGAAGTGGGGCATTCTACAGGGACACTCAACTATCTAGACCGACTTGAGAGATTCTTCAGTTCCCTCGCTCTTGAGCGCATATCTTGAGAAGCACTAATGCGGCTGCAAACATTCTCGAATTTAATGCTTAAAGGTTCATTAAGAGTACCACTTCGTGTGGCTCTGATAGTTCCCTTTATCTTTCAACTCTCTGTTGCTGTGGGGCTAACAGCATACTTCTCTTTAAGGAACGGTCAGAAAGCAGTCAATGAGGTTGCAGCCCAACTGAGAAGCGAAGTTACAGCCCGAATTCATCAACATATCTCCGATTATATGGAGACACCTCAACTTGTTACCCAAATAAACGCCGATGCTGTCCGTTCTGGCAATTTGAATTTGCAGGACTCTTTAAGTCTAGAACGTCATTTCTGGCAGCAAGTGCAGTTATTCAAATCTCTAAATCCGATTGCCTTTGGAAGTGAACAGGGAGAAATTCATTCAGTCGATCGGCTTAATGATGGTTCATTAGTCATCCGAGTTATCGACCAATCAACCAGTGGGAATTATCACACTTATACCACTGATAGCCAGGGCAATCGCGGCAGGTTAGTTCGAGTTAACACAACCTTTGATCCTCGCACTCGCCCCTGGTATATAAAGGCTGTGAAAGGAAATAAACCTACCTGGACTGAGATTTATCCATACTTCTCATCATTAGGGTTAGCAATCAGTGCAACCCGGCCTTTTTATAACGAGGCAGGTACTTTACTTGGCGTTACCAATGCAACAGTGTCTCTCTCACAACTGGGAGATTTTCTGGATGGCTTAAAGATCGGTCGCACTGGACAAATGTTTATTGTCGAACGTTCTGGAAACTTGGTAGCAAGCTCAACGGCTGAGCCGCCTTTTGTTTTAAATCAAGAGGGAGGAAAACAGAAACAGGAAAGATTGGCAGCGATCGCTAGCAGAAATCCTGTGACTCGTCTAACAGCCCAGAATTTAAAGGAACGCTTTGGTAACTTCAATAATATTCGCCATAGCCAGCAGCTTGACTTTGAAATTGAAGGTAAGCAGCAATTCGCACAGGTGACACCATTTACTGATAGCTACGGGCTGGAGTGGGTAATCGTCGTAGTGGTTCCCGAAGCTGACTTCATGGAACACATTGAAGCCAACACACGAACCACGATTTTGCTATGTTTAGCAGCATTGATATTCGCTACAGTTATGGGAGTGTTGACCTCTCAATACATTACCCGACCGATTGCCCATTTAATCTCTGTCTCTCAGGAAATTGCCAATGGGAAGTTAGACCAAACTGTTAAAGTAGAGGGCATTAACGAACTAGAAGTTTTAGCCCAAGCTTACAACCAAATGGCAACTCAACTGCAAACATCTTTTACTGCGCTTGAAAAGGCAAATGAGGAGCTAGAGCTTCGGGTTGAACAGCGAACAGCGGAACTACAAGAACGGACACTTCAGCTAAAACAATCCTTCGACTTTGAAGCAACATTGAAACGGATTACAGACAGAGTTCGTGACAACTTAGACGAAGCACAGATTTTGCAAAATGTTGTCCAAGAGTTAGCCTCTGTACTTGCTGCTGAATGTTGTGCTGCTGCCCTGTATGATATAGAGCAAAAAACGTTAGTTATCAATTATGAATATGCCCAACCTCATTGGCCTTCTACTCAAGGTTCTAGGATTGAATTAGATGAGTTATCTGGAATTCATCAATCTCTGTTACAAGGGCAATGTTCACAGTTTTGTCAATTAGCCCCAAAGTTTGGTCGCCCTCATGCAGCGATTCTTGCGTGTCCTGTTTTTGATGACCAGGGTATCCTAGCTGATATATGGTTATTCCAACGACCGAATTATAACTACAGTGAACTAGAAATTCGGTTATTACAGCAAGTTGCAAATCAATGCGCGATCGCTATTCGTCAGGCTCGACTTTACCAAGCTGCTCAAGCCCAAGTAGAAGAGCTAAAGAGTCTACATCAGCTTAAAGATGACTTTTTGAGTACCGTATCCCACGAACTTCGTACTCCTATTTCTAATATAAAGCTAGCGATTCGTATGCTGAAGCTAGCTCCTACTCCAGAACGCCATAAACAGTATCTAGATATTTTAGAAGCTGAGTGTACTAGAGAAGCTAACTTGATCAACGACTTGCTGGATTTGCAACGCCTGGAAGCTAATCGTTATCCTGTATTTGTCGAGTCGATAGTTGTACAAGATTTCATACCTAGCATTATCAAACCGTTTTTATCACGAATTCAAGAGCGTCAACAAGTCTTTAACGTCGATTTACCGCCTGACATTCTGCCAATTATGTCAAGTCCAGATAGTTTGGGGCGGCTTTTAGCGGAACTCCTTAACAATGCCTGCAAATACACCCCATCTAATGGGGAAATTCGCTTTAGCATCAAACAGGATATCGATTTATATAACCCGGAACCTACTGCATCAACAACCAGCTTTGAGGTCAGCAATCAAGCAGAGATTCCAACTGCTGAAATACCCCATATTTTTGATAAATTTTATCGAGTTCCCAATGCAGACCCTTGTAAACAAGGTGGAACTGGATTAGGCTTAACCTTGGTGAAAAAGTTGGTTGAGCAATTGGGGGGAGAAATTAGAGTAGAAAGTGGTGAAGGTTGGACGAGCTTTACTATTTTATTAGGAAATATAGCAGTCATAAATGATTCGTGAAGGTGAGATACCGGACTTGTTAAAGTCGGGTATCTGAAGGGCTGGCTCACAATGCCGAGGATTACTATATAGCCGAGTAAAGAGCAATCCGATAATCTTCTCTATTCAATAGACTGATTCAAAAAGAAACTGGGAGATGAGAACTAATGAGGTCAAGTTTGTCAATCTCAGGGCTGAAGCTTATTCGTGAGATGCGATCGCCTTCCTCGAAACTTGGTCATCTCGCTACCAGATAACAGCAGATGAACGTAGATGCGATCGCATCCTAATACACACTTCTACCCTAGCTGGGTGTGAGATGATAACTTACCACTAGCAACTAACAACCAAAAACTCAGCATTACCTTATGCGTCCTTCTTCTGCTCAAAGTGCCTTGCTCGTACTTGCTGATGGCACGTCCTACAAAGGTTGGTCTTTTGGTGCTTCAGGAACAGCCATTGGCGAAGTGGTGTTTAACACTGGTATAACTGGCTACCAGGAAGTTTTGACTGACCCCAGCTACTGCGGTCAGATAGTTACATTCACCTATCCAGAATTAGGCAACACTGGTGTCAACCTGGAAGATGAAGAATCGAATCGTCCTCAAGTCAGAGGCGCGATCGCGCGTAACATCTCCTCACGTCCCAGCAACTGGCGATCTACCCAATCCTTGCCCGACTACCTGAAACAACACAACATTCCCGGCATTTATGGCATCGATACGCGATCGCTCACCCGCAGACTGCGCTCTGCTGGGGCCATGAACGGCGCTATTTCCACCGAAATCCTCGATCCTGCCGAATTGCTGAAAAAAGTACAAGAAGCTCCCAGCATGGCAGGATTAAATCTAGTTCAGGAAGTCAGCACACAAACCGTCTACGAATGGTCTGCTCCCACCGAGTCGAGTTGGGAATTCAGTCCCGGCGTTGAGTCAAACGACGGCGAACCCCTCACCGTTGTCGCCATTGATTTTGGCATCAAACGCAACATCCTGCGGCGTTTAGCTGCTTACGGTTGCCGCGTCATCGTTGTACCAGCCAATACACCGCCGGAAGAAATTCTCAAACACAACCCGGATGGGATTTTTCTCTCCAATGGCCCAGGCGATCCAGCAGCCGTCACCGAAGGCATCGAAACCACCAAAGCCTTGCTAGAAAGCCAGAAACCCGTCTTTGGCATCTGCATGGGACACCAAATTCTCGGTCTTTCAATGGGTGCTGACACCTTCAAGCTCAAATTTGGTCATCGCGGCTTAAATCAACCAGCAGGTTTAAAACAGCGGGTGGAGATTACCAGCCAGAATCACGGCTTTGCCATTGATGCAGATTCCTTAAGCTCAGATGTGGAAATAACCCATCTGAACCTGAACGATCGCACTGTAGCTGGTTTACGGCACAAATCCCTGCCCTTCTTCTCCGTACAGTACCACCCAGAAGCCAGCCCCGGCCCCCACGATGCCGACTATCTGTTTGAGCAGTTTGTTGAGCAAATGCGATCGCATCGCCAAAATTAATCAATAGCAATTAGCAGCTGTGTGTTCTATAATGGAGCCTCGACTAAGGACAATCCAAGGTAGGAGGGTGTTATTCCTGAGCCACTAACCCTAACCGTAAGCTTAAGAGGCACTCGCGAAGTTAGGGACAATTACCAGCTATACCGCCTCACGGGTTTGTTAGATGCTTTCTCGGAACCCACGTTCCGGAAGGTGGTCAGCAAGTATATTGAGGAAGGTCCCAGCCACGTTATTCTGGATCTTTCTAACATCGACTTTGTAGACAGCTCTGGCTTAGGCGCTTTAGTGCAGCTGGTGAAAAAGGCTCAAAGCGTTGATGGTTCTTTGCAAATTGTCACCAATGCTCGCGTGACTCAAACCGTTAAACTGGTTCGCTTAGAACAGTTTCTCTCGTTGCAGCCTTCAGTTGAAGCAGCATTGGAGAAGATCAAGCAGCCTTGAGCTGAATGATAAATCGATAGGTGGGGCGGGGCTGACAACCCGCCCTTACCAATTTCTAGCACTGGCATCACTGGGATTTTCAGTGCAAAGCTAAAATTTAGAGGGCAAGGTGACTCAGGAGGAGGAAGGGCGTTTAGATAACCTGGCGACTAACTCGCCACTGGGCAAAACCGAAATGTGGTTTAACCCAAGATGGGCTGTAGATCGAAAAGCTCAAATCCAACAGCTTTCTCCAGCGTCTTTAGCTTATTTGGGGGACGCGGTGTATGAACTATATATCCGCAGCCTTTATCTGCTGCCGCCAAAGCGATCGCAAGCCTACCACGACATGGTAGTAGGGCAGGTGAGAGCAGAAAGTCAGGCAAAAGCACTACAAGAACTCCAACCGCACCTTACCGACACAGAATTAGAAATTTTGCGGCGCGGGCGCAATGCCGCAGGACGACGCAAACGCCTCGATCCAGAAATTTATCAACAAGCTACCAGCTTAGAGACGTTGATGGGCTATCTTTACCTGACAGATCCCCAACGCTTGACCCAGCTGCTAGAACACTTACAACTAAACTCGATTTCAGAAGACAAAAATTCTTAACAATATGCCAGATAAAAAACGCCGCCCCCACCCTCCAGGCAGAAGTAGCAGCCGAGGAAAGCCGATCCTATCCCAGCGCGTATTCCCAAAACGTGTTGGAGAGCAACGTATTCGCCCCGCACGTCCCTCTCGCGATGAAGAACAGCAATCGGATGAGATAGACAGCAGTTCTGTGGGCAAACACGAGCAAGTAAAACCGATTCGCCAGCGGCGCGATGGGGAAAAACCCCTTCCCCCCAGCCGACGCGAACACAGCCAAGAAAAGGAAAAACGCCCTTCTAAAGAAGAAACTGGGGGCTGGGGAAAAGAACCTAGCAAGAGGGAAGGAACTCACAAGGAACGGGGCATTAAGCGAAATTCCCAACCCCAAATTTCCGAGCGCCATTCACCAATCCCAGGTAAATCTGAGCGAGGGAAGTTCGTGAGAACGGGGCGCGAAAAGCCGCCAAGAGGGAGATACTCAAGTGATGCTGCTAACCCAGCCGCTTCCCTACGCGATCGCGCTGTTTCTTCGCCCCCAGAGGAAGAAACAGACATGATTTATGGTCGGCATCCCGTCCTCACAGCTCTAGAAAACCAGCGCCAGCTTAACCGAATTTGGATACTTCCCAACCTGCGCTACGATCCTCGCTTTCATACCTTGCTATTGCAAGCCAAAGAAAGGGGAGCCGTAATTGACGAAGTAGAACCGAGACGCTTAGATCAAATCACCAACCAAGCCAATCACCAAGGAGTAGCGGCTCAAGTCGCTCCCTATACTTACACTGAATTGGGCGACTTAATCGCCAATGCCAAATCCGTCTCAGAACAGCCAGTTTTGTTAGTAGCCGATGGCATTACCGATCCCCATAACCTGGGAGCAATTATTCGCACAGCAGAAGCCTTGGGAGCGCAGGGATTAGTGATCCCTCAACGACGGGCAGTAGGTATCACATCAGCTGTGATGAAAGTGTCAGCTGGAGCTTTAGAAAGTTTTTCAGTGGCCAGAGTCGTCAACCTGTCTCGCGCCTTGGAAGAATTAAAAGCAGCTGGCTTTTGGATTTACGGCACTGCTGCTGAAGGTAGTCAAATGGTACACACAACTCAATTCACTGGGCCAGTAGTATTAGTAGTTGGTTCTGAGGGTGAAGGTCTGAGTTTGCTGACACAACGCTGCTGTGATTTCCTGGTTTCCATTCCCTTACAGGGACAGACTCCTAGCTTGAATGCTTCAGTGGCAGCGGCAATGGCTCTTTACGAAATTTACCGTCAACGCTGGTCGAATAAAATCTACCTTTGATAATCTGTTACAAGACTCTTCAAAAAAGAATCATGTCAGAGTATAACAAAGTGTAAACAATAGCAAATTTAGAAAATTGCATCGCATCCCTTAAAACAGGCAAAGACCATGAAGGAATTCTTGATTAGCATTCTCCACTTCTTTGGACGGGCTTGGTGGGTTGAGATTGTCACTGACAACCCTCGCTGTACTTACTACTTCGGCCCTTTCATCAGCAGCCAAGAAGCCCACGCAGCCAAGGCTGGTTACATCGAAGACCTAGAACACGAAAGTGCCAACGGTATTAAGGTGGTAGTGAAGCGCTGTAAGCCAGAGAAGCTAACCATTTACGACGATTCGGGGGAGCGTTTTGACCGCAAAAGAACACCTACTTTTAGCGGTCAGCTTTCTTAGTGTTTGCTTCGTCTCAATTAACCCTCACACCGAATGGGATTAGATAAACAAAGCCCGCTAGGTAGCGAGCTTTAGAAGTGGGTAGCAACCCCAGATTTGGATTAAACTCAGGCGGGCATTACTACCTGGGGGTGGGTGTCGAGCCAGTTATCAATGTCTCTGTTGACCAAATCGGGAATCTCCCACGGGAATAAATGAGCGGTGTTGGGATAGCAATGCCATTCACAATCCTTGAGGTGGCGAGCAGTTTCTAAGCTCGAAACCGGGGTGATGTGGCGATCGCATTCACCAGCCAGCATCAAACTCGGACAAGGAATCTGCTCTAGGTCTGCCAGTCGGTTATACCCAGTTCTCAGGGCTGTGTTGAGGGCGCGATTGGCAGCAGCCGAGGTTTGTAAATAAGCTGACATTGCCTCTAATGCCAGGTAATTGTAGGTACTCGGCGTGTGTTGCTGGATTAGATAGCGGTAGAGCGATCGCTTCCCAAACGTCTCAATATTCCACTCCCACCCAGGCTGTATGCGATTCAAAATCGAAGCCAGCCCCGTGTAAAAATTATCCTGCCAACTAATCGGCGGATGACTGCCACGGGGACGGGCTGCTGTCCCAATTAAAATTAGACCGCTAACTCGCTCTTTTAGCCCCAGCGCCAACTCCATCGCCAATATTCCCCCCAACGACCATCCTAGTATCAAACAGCGTTCGATCTGTAAGCGGTCTAGAAGCGCCTCTAGGTCAATCAAATGGTCGCCCATAGTAAAATCCCCATTGAAGCGACTACTGCCATATCCCCGGAGGTCTGGGGCGATAGTTTTGAAACGATTTTCGAGGTGGTTAGTAAAGATAGACATACTGCGACCATTACCGGGATGACCGTGCAAGCACAGAATGGGAAACCCCTGTCCTTGGACGCGGACGCTGAGGTGATGAGCTGGGGAAGAAGTGTAAGGCATAAATAAGGTTCTCATGTAAAAGGTAAAAGGCACAATAATTCTTCACTTTTTCATTTTGCATGAGAGCCTTTTGCCTTTCTCAATTACCATTTGAACTATTTGTCTTTATATCCTCCAGCGTATGTAATCACGCACATATTTCTGTATTTAGCATGAGAACCGAAGCCCACCCCAGCTACCTTAAAAGCGGAGTTAAAGATATTTTTTCTGTGACCGCGATCGCTTACTCCATCATCAATAATTAATTGCATCACAATATCTTGGGCTGTGCTGGAACCGTAGCTGATATTTTCCCCGGCGGTGGTTTGCCAAGAACCATAGCGGTTGATGCGAGTAAAGGGGGTACTGCGATCGCTTCCCGTGTGTCCTGTCGCACCCTTTGGGCCTTGGTCTTTGACGAGATCCTTTGCACCCAAAGACATCCCTTTGGATGCACTCAAAGCTGACACAGGTTTGGCTGATTTCAAGAATGCGATCGCCTCATCAACCGCCCTCACGCCTTCCTGCGTCTGCAAATAGACGTTACCAGGCAATTTAACTCGCTTGCTATCAACAAAGCTCTTTTTGTACTTTTCCAACACAGCAGCATAAGCGGCGGGATTTGTCCGCGCCTTGTTCATTTCCACAATAACAGCTTGTTCCAAAGGCGAAAGGTAACTCGCTTGTGCCAACAAAGTAGATCCTCCTTGAGTGGATGCTGGAACGCCTGCCAGAGATGGGCTAGAGGGAAAAACTGAATGAAAGAAGGTCGCCAGTACAGTGATAGGGGCAAATGCCATAAATAGAATCCGACGCATAAATCACCTTACAATTTCCTGACAAGAGAAATAACGCTGTCTATATCAAATAGATTGACAGAAGCTTCCTAAAGTTTCCGAATTTAATAAAAATAAACGTTAGTCTAAAATTTAGAATTTATCCAACACTAAATTTATCTTTCTACCACATTCTTTTTAGCTGCTACTTCTGTAAAAGTCTCTTGTTCATTGTAGCCGGAGGCGATCGCGCTCAAACTTCTGCAATCTCAGATTCAGTTTGTGAGCGATCGCAATATACAAGCAATCGCTCAAAATCGAATCAAATGCCTAAATTACTTCAAGATTTGTTTACACTAGCTAATACGTTCTCGATATCTGATAGCTGCACCGCACCTGAAAAAGTTTCGCCATTTATCACAAAGAAGGGTGTGCCAGAGAGTCCTAAAGATTCAGCAAGTTGAATATCTTCTTGGATGGCGGGATCGGCAAGAATGCGATCGTCCTCAAACTTCTCCAAATCAAGATTCAACTTTTGGGCAATATCTCGATACAAATCCTCACCTAATTTGTCTTGTTGAGTAAATAGTGCGTCTTCGTACTCCCAGAATTTGCCCTGCTGAGTTGCAGCCCAAGCAGCTTTAGCCGCTAACATGGCTTCAGGATGAATTGGAGTAAGGGGAAAATGCTTGTACACTAAAGCGATTTCGCCTGGATGCTTTTCTATTAATTGCTTCAGTGTTTTATGAGCTTCGGCACAATAGGGACATTGAAAATCTGAGAACTCAATCAGCACAACCTTGGAATCAATTGCCCCTGTGGTGGGAGATTCTCCAATCACCGCTTTAGTATTAGTTTTTAAATCTTGCAAAAAAGCTTGCTGTGCTTGCTGAACCTGCTGTTGTTGCTGCTGCTGGTATGCCTGAACAGATTCCAGAATTACTTCTGGGTGCTTGCGAATAATCTCTAAAACTTGCTCTTCCAATCGCGGACTGGTTTGGGTAGCTGCTTGCGCTGGCGTTGACCAGCCGAACAATGCTAGACACAATAACAACATTGCTAGTTTCAATGCTTTCTTAGCCGCCATTAGGAAGAAAGTGGGGGCGATCGCCCAAAGTTGAACTCGACGCATAAATTACCTGGCTGATGTTGCTAACACGATCCAGTATGCTCGACTTGCGGGGTGGCGGAACAATGAGAAGGACGCGATCGCTTCCCAAGAAAAATACTGATACCAAGCGCGATCGCCGCTTAATTCCCATAATTTTCCGCAATCTCACCCCCAAACCCTCCCCGGAAGCAGGAAAGCAGGGATGGGTTCAATATTTACGCCTAATCAACTGTAAAATCCGCACGGCACAAGCATTTCGCCTGTCTCAGTAGGGAATCATAGCGACAAGAAAGCGATCGCGTCTTTGGCGTAACCTATACTAAAAATCTAGACGGTGAATCGAAACGAGGTCATGGCATGGCATCCATCCGCGAGTTGCATAAACAACTCATTCGCAAAGAACGCTCAGCTGTAGAAATTACCCAAGAAGCTTTAGACCGTATTCAGGCGCTAGAGCCGAAATTGCATAGTTTTTTGTGCGTAACAGCAGATAGAGCATTGCAACAGGCTCGTGCAGTGGATGCCAAAATCGCCGCCGGGGAAGAAATTGGGCTGCTGGCGGGGATTCCTATTGGCATTAAGGACAATATGTGTACGCATGGAATTCCTACTACCTGCGCCTCGAAGATGTTGGAAAATTTTGTCCCCCCTTACGAGTCAACGGTGACGCAAAAACTGGCTGACGCTGGTGCAGTCATGGTGGGAAAAACCAATCTCGACGAGTTTGCGATGGGTAGTTCTACGGAAAACTCAGCCTATCAAGTCACTGCTAACCCTTGGGATTTGGATCGCGTGCCGGGAGGGTCTTCTGGCGGTTCAGCAGCGGCGGTGGCGGCAAAAGAGTGTGTTGTAGCTATCGGTTCTGATACAGGTGGCTCTATCCGTCAACCAGCCTCTTTCTGTGGCGTTGTCGGGATGAAACCTACTTATGGGTTAGTTTCCCGTTATGGATTGGTGGCTTTTGCTTCTTCTTTGGATCAGGTTGGCCCGTTTGGACGCACAGTAGAAGATACAGCAATTTTATTGAGAGCGATCGCAGGTTACGATCCCAAAGACTCTACCAGTCTCAAAGTCGAAATCCCAGACTACGCCAAAGCTCTCAGGCCAAACTTCAAACCGAGAGGTCAGTTGCGAGTTGGTTTTATTAAAGAAACCTTTGGCGAAGGTTTAGACTCAACTGTGTGGCAAGCTGTTACCAAAGCTATTGAGCAACTGCAAAATTTGGGAGCGGAAATTCAAGAAATTTCCTGTCCCCGCTTCCGCTACGGTTTGCCCACCTATTACGTTATTGCTCCTTCTGAAGCATCCGCTAATCTCGCTCGGTACGATGGAGTAAAGTACGGCTTCCGCACACCAAACGCCGACAATCTTCTATCGATGTACACCCAGACTCGCGCCGCTGGTTTCGGAAAGGAAGTCAAGCGCCGGATCATGTTGGGTACTTATGCTCTCTCAGCTGGTTACTACGACGCCTATTATCTCAAAGCCCAAAAAGTCCGCACCTTGATTAAACAAGACTTTCTGCGGGCTTTTGAAAAAGTTGATATTTTAGTATGTCCCACTGCTCCTACAACTGCTTTCAAAGTAGGAGAAAACACAGAAGATCCGTTGGGTATGTATTTGAATGACCTGATGACTATCCCGCTAAATCTTGCTGGGTTGCCTGGTTTAAGTGTACCCTGTGGTTTTGATGAAAAGGGATTGCCGATTGGAGTGCAATTGATTAGCAATGTTTTGCGAGAAGATTTACTCTTGCAAGTAGCATATGCCTATGAGCAATCTACTGATTGGCATCTACACACGCCGCAATTAGATTAGCTATCTTTCTCGTTCCCAGGCTAGAGCCTGGGAACGCAATTCTAGAGGCTCTCGCTCGAAGTATAAACGAGTTAGGAAAACCCACCCTTATTTTAAATAGACGATTATAGGAGACTCTGCCTCCTGTAATCATTCCCAAGCTCAGCTTGGGAATGAGGAAACCAATTAGTAATTAGTAAAATAATATGTCTTTCGTAGGTTTACATATTCACAGTGATTACAGTTTGCTTGATGGTGCTAGTCAGCTACCCGAACTGGTAAATCAAGCAATAAAATTGGGAATGCCTGCGATCGCTCTCACGGATCACGGCGTTATGTATGGCGCAATTGAACTAATAAAAGTTTGTCGCGGTAAAACAATTAAGCCAATTATTGGCAATGAAATGTATGTAGTGAATGGCGATATTAAAGAACAAAAGCGAGGTAGAAAAAAATATCACCAAGTCGTATTAGCTAAAAATACTCAAGGCTACAAAAATTTAGTTAAATTAACAACAATTTCTCATTTAGAAGGGGTTCAAGGCAAAGGAATATTTTCGCGTCCTTGCGTTAACAAAGAACTTTTAAAAGAGTATCGGGAAGGTTTAATTGTCACCAGTGCTTGTTTAGGCGGTGAAATTCCCCAAGCAATTCTCCAAGAGAAGCCAGATATCGCTCGCCGAGTTGCTAAAGAGTACAAAGATGTTTTTGGCGAAGACTTTTATTTAGAAATTCAAGATCATGGTTCTCAGGAAGACAGGCTTGTTAACGTTGAAATTGTCAAAATTGCACGGGAACTAGACATTAAAATTATTGCTACGAATGATTCGCATTTTATCTCCTGCAACGACGTAGAAGCGCACGATGCGCTGTTATGTATTCAGACGGGGAAATTAATTTCCGAAGATAATCGGATGCGCTACAGCGGGACTGAGTACCTTAAGTCTGCTGAAGAGATGAAACAACTGTTTCGAGATCATCTACCGGACGAGGTAATTGAGGAAGCGATCGCAAATACCCTAGAAGTCGCTGAAAAAATCCAGCAATACAAAATTTTCGACGAGCCACGCCTTCCCGACTATCCTATTCCATCAGGTTACACAATTGACACCTACTTAGAAGAAACTGCCAGAGAAGGACTGCGCGAAAGATTTAAAGTTCGTTCTTATTTAGACGTTGGTTTAGTTTATCGAGAACGGCTGGATTATGAATTAAAAATGATTCAGCAGATGGGTTTTTCTACTTACTTTTTAGTAGTTTGGGATTACATCAAATACGCCAGAGATCATGGCATTCCCGTAGGGCCAGGACGTGGTTCTGCTGCTGGTTCTCTCGTAGCTTACGCCTTAAAAATTACTAATATTGACCCAGTACATCATGGACTGCTATTCGAGCGATTTCTAAATCCAGAACGGAAATCTATGCCTGATATTGACACAGATTTCTGCATTGAAAGGCGGGATGACGTAATTCAATACGTTACCGAAAAGTATGGAAAAGAGCGAGTAGCACAAATTATTACCTTCAACCGTTTAACATCTAAAGCAGTTTTAAAAGATGTCGCCAGAGTGTTAAATATTCCCTATGGGGAAGCAGACAAAATGGCGAAATTAATCCCCGTGGTGCGAGGAAAGCCAACCAAACTTAAAGTAATGATTGGTGACGATTCACCCGCCCCAGAGTTTAGAGAAAAGTACCTATCAGACGAAACAGTTCGCCATTGGGTTGATATGGCGATGCGGATTGAAGGTACAAACAAAACCTTTGGTGTACACGCCGCTGGTGTAGTTATTTCCAAGCAAGCGCTAGATGAAATTGTACCGCTGCAAAAGAATAAGGACGGCTCTGTAATTACCCAATATTTCATGGAGGATCTGGAATCCCTGGGATTATTAAAAATGGATTTTCTGGGGTTGAGAAACTTAACGATTATCCAAAATACGATTGATTTGATTAAGAAGCACCGAAATATCGTTATAGATCCTGATGATGTAACCTCTGAGGAAAGAAAAGCTTATAAAATTTTATCAAAAGGCGAAATTAATAAACGACCAAAAGGAGTCCATAGTACCTATAAAAAGTTAGAAGAAGGTGATTTAGAAGGTATTTTTCAGCTAGAGTCGTCGGGAATGCGTCAGATAGTGCGCGACCTAAAACCCTCGAACATAGAAGATATTTCCTCAATTCTAGCTCTATATAGACCGGGGCCATTAGACGCTGGACTAATTCCTTTGTTTATTAATCGTAAACATGGAAGAGAAGAAATTGTCTATGCAAATCAGTTATTAAAACCAATTCTTGAGGAGACTTATGGTGTTCTTGTTTATCAGGAGCAAATCATGAAGATGGCTCAAGATTTGGCAGGATATTCTTTAGGTCAAGCTGACTTATTACGCCGCGCAATGGGTAAGAAAAAAGCTGATGAAATGGAGAAGCAGCGGCAACTTTTTATTGATGGAGCTACAAAAAACGGGATTGTAAGCACACTGGCTGAAGATTTATTTGAACAGATGGTGAAGTTCGCCGAGTACTGTTTTAACAAATCCCATTCAACTGCTTATGCTTATGTTACTTATCAAACTGCTTTTTTAAAGGCAAATTATCCGGTTGAATATATGGCGGCATTGCTGACCGCTAACAGTGGCGATACCGATAAGGTACAGAAATATGTTGCTAACTGTTTGGCTATGGGAATTAAGGTGGAACAACCGGATATTAATTGCTCCCTTGTGGATTTTACGCCTTTGCAAGAAAAGATTTTGTTTGGGCTGTCTGCGGTGAAGAATTTAGGTTTGGGAGCGATTGAGTGTATTTTGGCAGAACGAGATCAGGGGGGAAATTTTAAGTCATTGGCTGATTTATGCGATCGCGTCAACCTCCATGCTGTCAAAAACAGCGCCTTAGAAGCTTTGATCCAATGCGGTGCTTTTGATAGTATCGAAACGAATCGAAACCAATTAATCCATGACCTCCCCTTAGTAGTAGATTGGGCGCAATCCCGGGCCAAAGACCGAGAAATCGGTCAGGGAAATCTGTTTGACTTTTTTGGAGGGGCGACCTCCACTCAAGACACTGCTAGTCCTGCTTTTGAATCTGCTCCCAAAGCGCCCCTGGTGAAAGATTTTTCCAAAACAGAGAAGTTGCAGATGGAAAAACAACTGCTGGGCTTCTATGTTACTGACCATCCTCTTAAATCTGTAGAAAAATTAGCCGCGGGGTTAGATCCTGCTCCTATTAATCTCAGCCAACTGGAGAATGCGCGGGCGAAGTCAAAGGTCACTGTTATTGTAATGCTCACAGAAGTTAAGCAGGTGACTACTAAGAAGAATGAGCGCATGGCGATTCTACAAATGGAAGACATAACAGGTCAAACCTCAGCTGTAGTCTTTCCCCAAACTTATGAAATAATCAATTCATTATTAGTAACAGATACGCCTCTAATTATCTTTGGCAAAGCGGATCGGCGAGAAGATCAGATGCAAGTGATTGTGGAAGAAATTAAGCTGATTACAGCGGAGCAATTGGTAATAGCGGAAGTAACACCGCCGCTAGTAGAAGAAGAACCTGAATTTCAGCCCCAGGAAACAACTTTTTCAGAACAACCAAAGAATCACAATGAGGATAATGTGAAAATTGATGCTGAGCATTTGGTGATGGTGGAACTGACACCTGAGCGAATTAATGATGAGGCAAAACTTAAGCACCTGCTAATTCTTTTGGAAGAACATTCAGGCGACAAGAGTAAAGCAAAAGTTCCGGTAATTGGAGTTGTGGCGGGTGAATACAAGCGCAAGTTTGTGCGCCTGGGACAGGCATTCTGGGTGCAAAATCACAAACGTACTGTAGATGCTCTTAGATCCGCTGGTTTTACTGCCCGCGTTAAGGCTGTGACGAGTGGAGAATACTCGTCCTATGACTATTAAATTTTCTCTTCATCCACAAGAGGAAATAAAACGGCGAGGGATTCCATTGATTTTAGTTGGCTTCGTTCTCCTTCAGTTCTTTGGGAGATTTGTAGCCAGCTTGCTCCGCTATTTTCCTGCTTGGAAAACAGATATCGGGCTTGATTTTGTCGTAATTTTTCGCCTTTGGCCCAGTGTAGACTTTACCTCGTTTTTTAGTATTTCTTCCCTTAATCGGCGCATTACTTGGACAATTATTTGCTTGAGGCGATACACCTAATTTTTCAGATGTGGCTTTATCAGATGGACTAGGGGAAGCTGTATTTCCATCTACCGAAGGAGAAGGCGAAGTAGTTTCAGAAGTAGGTGAGTTGGGAGAATTATTAGTTACAGGTACGTTAGCTTCTTGAGTGCAACTAGAAAGGGTTAAACCTGCTAAAAGCGCTATAGATGCAATCCATTGGCAATGATAATTTTTCAAGTTCATTTTTATCGGAAAGCTTAAGAAAGGGTATTATAACCTCTAAAGGTTAATTTTTTATAGTAAGTATAGTCTACCCTACAAAATATAACTTTGCTAAGTCTCAGTTGGCGGTTTTTTGGGTTTTGGAGAGCCTAAAAACTGAGATTTTAATTCTTCCAATTCCAGATCAACTTGGCTTTTTGATTGTGCAGGATTAGAGGATGGGGCTTTTTGGGGAGTAGATTTTTGATTTTCATTTTTAGACGTGCCAGCTTCCAGAAACTGCGATCGCATCTCTGCCAATTCATCATCAACTAGGCTGTTAGACTTGCTAGCTGAGGTTTTAACAACGGGTGTTGTCGCTGGCGGTGATTGATGAACAGGCTTTGCAGGTGTCGCAACTGTTGGTGTCGTTGCTTGCTTCTGCTCTTGATTCAAGTCTTTAAGCACTTCTGCTGCTGATTGATAGCGCCGACTGACAGCAGTTTGCAGCATTTTGTCTAGAATTTTACCTAAAAAACCGCTGACTTTAAAAGTTAAGAATTGTCGCCACACCCAGGCATCTTCGTTGATATCATATAAGTCAAATGGAGACATCTGGGTTAATAAATGAATGCAGGTGACTCCTAAACTATAAATATCGCTGACAAAAGTAGCTTTGCCTCTAGCTTGTTCTGGTGCTACATATTCGGGGCTGCCAATGCTGGTTCCGGTTTTCAGTAGAGCGGCACCTGTGGCAAATTTAGAAGCGCCAAAATCGACAATAACCAGACGTGTGTCTCGGCTTCTCCTAATAATATTTTCTGGCTTAATATCCCGATGAATTACCTGATGATTGTGCACAAATTGCAGCACAGGTAATAGATCGTTTAACAATTGGAGAATCTGAGTTTCATTAAATGCACCGACCTTTGATAGTTCTTCGGCTAAATTTTGCCCGTCGATAAATTCTTGCACCAAATACTGCCGATCGTCTTGGGTAAAATATGCCAGCAGTTCTGGAATCTGGGGATGTTTGCCTAGTTCATCCAGTCGCACCGCTTCTTGATTAAATAACTCAACTGCCTTTTGAACGGTGCTGGTGCCTTGGGCTTGGGGATAAAATTGCTTAATAACGCAGGGCGGTTTTGAGGGTTTGTCTTCATCCACTGCCAAAAAAGTTCTGCCAAAGCCTCCCTGTCCAATGGGTTTGATAGCACGGTAGCGCTCTTTGAGCAGCAATTTGGTGCCACAAGTGATACAAAACTTTGTATCAGTAGGATTCTGGGGATTTGGGCAAGTTGGATTGAGGCAATAGCTCATAATGGGAAGCAATCAACGGATGACTCTATATTAAGTCTTCCCTATGTTTTCCCGTAAGAAAAAGCGCCCAAAAGACTAAATGGAGCTACACAAATCAAGCCCACGGAGGCGGGTTTAAGAAAATGGCAAATGTTATAGTGCCTCTTCCGATTCTTCTGACGAATTGGCATTAGGCCACAGCAGGCGCACAGCAATCAAGGCAAATCCAATTGCCGCGATCGCTTTCAACATCCGCGCCGGAAACAGCACCGATACCCCTTCTCCTGCCAGAACTCCCAGTAAACTAGCCAACAGCAGTGCTGTGACTGTCCCAAAAAATACAGCGCGGGGAGATTTGGAACTGCCAGAGAGCGCGATCGCTGCAAATTGGCTCTTATCTCCTATCTCTGCCAAAAATACCGTAATAAAACTAATTCCTAAAAGGTGCCAATCCATAAGTATTTCTTATTGTTTAATTTATCCTCATTACCAGGCTCAGCCTAATAACGCTGTTTTGGAGGTGCCTGCTTCAATAATTAATCCAACTACACCAGTGAAAACCAGCCTCACTATTAACATTCCCAGGAGCTGCCTGGAAACGAAAAAGCTTTAAAAATGCACTACATCCCAGCACAGCATCGCAGAAACGCACAGCAAACAAACTCCAGCTGCCGTATCTAGGGTTTTCGGCGAGAACTTGGTTGCCAGAGCACGCCCCAACAATACCCCTAGTAAACTTGTAGCGATGAGTGCCGCTGCTGCACCTGCAAAAACCAGCCCAGGTGACTGAGATTCCGCACTCATCAGCAGAGTTGCTATCTGGGTTTTGTCTCCCATTTCTGCCAAAAAGATTGTCAAGAACGTCGAACTGAACGCTTTCCAGGGTAAACCTTCCAGCTTAGATGCTGCTGGCTTCTGGTAAGACTGGCGCATTTGTGCAGATTTCGCTGGTTCAATAGGACGCTCTAAAGTAGGCAAGCTGGGAGGCAATGTAGATAGTTTCACTCTTTAGTTCTGCTTAAGGCTGCATAGTTTTCATATTCTTTTCATTTTCTCAGATGTGTGTCGAAATATCAAGCTTTTTAAATTACAAAGCCTTCTCAGAAGCCAACTTCACTGTTAAAGCGGATCATTTCTAAAGAGCGATCGCCATAAACCCCTTCAATCTGCTCGCGACAACATTCAATTGCAAAGTCGTTCAACTCCTCTGGTTCAACACCATACAAATCCTCAAAAACATCTGACTGCACCCGACAGAAGCGAGGACGGTCTGCATAGATCCGGCATTCTCGCGCCGCATGGTCAAAATTCACGCACCATCCCCCTTCACCCACCATGCTCAGATAAAGCTGTAACTCATCTGGGGTAAGATACTCATCCAAGTCTGGTCGGTCTGCTGGGTCAAGATGACAGCAGGCTCCACATTGCTTAACACAGCCCCAAGTCGCCATTGTTCAAAATCTTTCAAAAAGTTCTCGTTTCTTGAGCTTAACGGTTTTTCGTTAGTAGCTGTTCAAGACGGCTACCCGCAATTCCTGTCGTTTATTATACTTTTGTAAACTTGCTTTAATAAAGGAGCGATCGCTAGGTAAGATTAGATGGCAAAATTTCCAGCTTTGCCAGTTAAATCTATACGTAGTAAATACCCTCATCAAAGGCAGGAAACATGGAATTTTTCAGCTCTTTAGGCAACCTCAACTGGGAAGTAATTGCTCAGCTCACCTTTGTGGCACTAATCATGCTTGCTGGCCCAGCGGTCATTTTCGTGCTGGCATTTCGCAACGGCGACCTCTAAATTCCCAGCGTTTGTAATCAAAGTGAATCTTAAACGCAAAGGCTCGCTAAGGGAAGCGCAAAGGTACGCAGAGGGTAATTAAAACTTTGCGCCCCTTTGTGAGTCTCTTAGCGAGCCTTTGCGTTTAAAGGTCTTGACTTTTTAGATAAGTTATGTACTTCTTCCGGGTAGGTTCAAAGCTTTGAGAGCAGCCTTAATTAGGTGAAAATACCTCGGTTCAGTAACATCAACTTGGGCGGAATCTGCGGCTGTTGTCCCTAAAAGCCCGGTTCTTTGTCCTTGCTGAATAGCTAGAACTTTACCTTGATTATTTTTAATTTTTAACTCTTTTAAAGACTCGTTCAGACTACAGGTGTAATGACGTTGGTTGTAGTAAAATTCGGCTTGAGGCTGCGGCGAAGCCAGTGAGGAGATTTTGGGAAGTCGGACACCTACTAATTCCAGCTCAATTGTAGTGTTGCCATTCCAGAAATTTTCTTTCAATTTGTAGGCGATATCGACTCGCGGCGGCAAAGGAAAGTAATCGCCCCAACGCCACGCGATCGCTTTAATTTTGTAAACTGGGTTATCCTGCAACACGGTCAGTTTAACGTGACCTTTCCCCACAATTTTTTGCTCCACAACTCGAACATTAGGAGTCCAGAAAATCGGGTCGGAGTTTTCGATACCGCAGGGGTGAAGACTATCCATCTGCTGATATAAACTGAGATTAATTTGCTCCAGGCTAGCCTGGGCATCAATCTTCAGCAATGGCTTTAAATGTTCGGGTTTGAGGCATTGGTTAGCAAAAATGCACAAGCGTTCTCGAAATGCTTCTAAATTCTCCGCTGGCATAGAAAAGCCGCCTGCTGCCTTGTGTCCGCCAAATTTCCCCAATAAATCTTGACAATACTGCAAAGCTTCAAACACATGAAATTCAGGAATTCCCCGCGCTGAACCCCGAATGTGTTGCTCATCCTCATAAGTCCCGATAAACACCGGAACGCCGTAGCGTTCAACTAATCTGGAAGCAACAATTCCAATCACGCCATGATGCCAATCTGGTTGAACGACAACCAAAACCCGATCTTGCTTTAGAGAACTTGCATGGAATGTCTCTACATAAGCAACAGCTTCTTGTTCAATTTCCTCGCATAGTTGCTGACGAAGTTTGTTAATTTGTTCGCACTGCATCGCCCTTTCCAGCGCCACCCCCATATCATCAGTTGTCAGCAACTCAATTACGGTTAGGGGGTCAGCAATGCGCCCTACAGCGTTAATTCGGGGGCCAAGGCGAAAACCAATATCCTCCGGCTTTAGGGATTTTGCATTTTGGAATCCTCCCTTTTTTAGGAGAGGATCAGATTTTGGATTTTCTGGTTCACTGTTTTCCGTTCCTTGCTGTACCCCAGACATTTGAATCAATGCTTGAACCCCTGCTAGTTGCGAATGCGGCAACTGTTGCAAACCTCGCTTTACCCAGCGACGATTAACACCAGTTAAAGGCGCTAAGTCGGCAATGGTTCCTAGAGTAAATAGTTCTAAAAGTGGCTTTACTAAGCCTTTAGCTTGACCCAGTTGTTGAGCAAGCGTTACTGCCAAAATATAGGCAACTCCAACACCAGCAACACCCCGATAAGGTGAAGATTCAGCAATTAGTTTCGGGTTAAGAATGGCATCAGCTGGCGGCAGTTTTTCTGGGATATCGTGATGGTCGGTGACAATGACTTTTACACCCAGTTGTCGCGCTCTATCAATAGGATCAAACGCTGAAATGCCATTATCTACAGTTAAAATTAACCCAACACCTTCTCGGTGAAATTCTTCTACAATTCGCCGATTAATGCCATAGCCTTCACTCATGCGGCTAGGAATGGCATAATCTACCTGTGCGCCTAACCACCGCAGCGCCCTGAGTAACAAAGCAGTGCTAGTCATGCCATCAGCATCGTAGTCACCACAGATAGCAATTTTTTCACTGGATGCGATCGCATCTTTCAACAATTCCACACTAATTGCTAAATCTGGAAAATCCTCCAATGGTGAAGGCAAAACCTGCGATTCTGGTTCCAGAAATGCTTGCACCTCTTGGTACGTTTCCATACCCCGATTGATCAACACCTGACCCAACAAAGGTGAAAGTCCCGTTGCTTGCGCCAGATGTTGAGCTTGTGCTTCAATGCTGGGAAATATCTGCCACCGATGATTAGGCAATCGGTGAGAACGAGAGGATGGATCTGATGATGGTCGGTCTTGCACAGGTGTCTTAATTTAAGCAATCCGGCTGTGGCCATCCTATCAGCTTTGAGCTAAAAAACCGCAACCCGGCCGTCGTCTTTAAGATAAACTGTGCGATCGCCTGGAGGACGACCACCGGGACGCACTTCTATCCGCAAAGTTCTCGCATTCGGTTTCCCAATGTTCACCCGCAATGGCAAACCAGTCGCATCCCACAACAAAACTGATAAATTTGGGTCGGTACTACCTCCCCTAGCAAAAGATACCGCTTGTCCGGGATTAAGAGGAATTGGGTCAGTCTCCAACACCCTCTGCATCTGAACCAAACTTGATGTTAGATTAACCACCTCAAAGGTAATGCGTTGTCCCGGTATGAACTGAATCGGCGGCGGCGGACATTTATCAGCACAGGTTCCGGCTGCTGCTGGGTTGATTTGTCCTGCATCCCCAAGCAGTAGACTAGCTGCAACTAAGACGAGTGTAGGTAGAAGTTTAGACATGAAAACTTAAATTTTACACACTCCATACTATCTCGCGTCGCGTCTGTCTGCATCAGTAAATACATTTTTTTTGTATGTAACCGCATTTTCTACAAAGTGCGGAAATTGCGGTTGTCCGACAGGCAAATATCTTAATCAGACTTGATATATAGCGTTTCTCAGTTGAGTGGAGTATATGGCAATTCTGACCTTCCCTCGACCTTGCTAGGGACATGGAATTGCCATGTCCTTACAGATGTAACGCAGCCAAGCCTTGAATTGATATACATAAGTTCAGGAAAGCGCAAGTCGCACATTTGAGTGACACTCAACTAAGCTACCTAAGGTGTGTTTCACCAGAAAAAGCGACTGCTAATTACCTTAAACCAAAAGTTAGAACTAAAGAGAACTTGCCAAGATGAAGCGGTGAAACAAATCTGAAATTTCAGAAATGTTCACGAGCAATGGAAAATGTTCCAGACACACAGATAAAAGTTTCATCTTAGTAAATAAACAGAAAACTAACCCTAAGTAACACTTCATGCTAGTTTCAACCTTTGAACTTTTAGTTAAGTCACAATTGCCAACAAATCTGGTTCCACCTCCACCAGAGTCCTTCGCCAAACTGAGGCGTACAGCCATTCAAGGTTATTTCCTAACACTTGCCAATACGACAAGCTCAACTGTCATAGTGTCTCTGGTGTTTACATCGGTTACGCCGTTTGTAGATATTGGAAAAACTTTCGTTTTTCTGGATGTAACTGGGGAAAATATTCCGGGCGATCTCATTCCAGATATAGCCGACAATAAGGCAAGATTCACCGTAAAGCTTCCTGCTAATGACACGGGTTTGTTCATTTTGCAGCCCGATATTTTGAAGACTGACAAAGGAGGGAAAAGTCTACTGGATACTGCGGACTTTGAAGTTCGTGGTTATGTGGAAATCTTTATGTCTTCGCTTTCCGAAGCTAAATCTGCAAGGCTTCTGTTAACACCTGAACACCGAGGGACATTCTTTAAAGATTTAACAGTTGAAGACCCTCAGCTCGATCAAATCGTCTACACTTTGCCTACCGCTAATGGGAACTCTCTTTTTAAGCTAGAAAAAGAGAAGCCTAACTCGGATGATTGACATAGAGTAGGGAATTTTGTTAAAGCTTATTAATGAGCTTTAACAGTAGGTTTACTTGAGACGACGGATACTTTTGGCGAAGCCCTTAAAACCTAACAACTTAGCTCTTTTCTTTAATAGAGAAGAGGAAATTAAAAGTCCCTACCCTATTAGGGGAGAGGTTTTAAGGGACTAGAGCCAATAGCATTAGAAAACTAAACCTGACCATATTAAAAGTTTGTTTAGTTTCACTATCACTCAATCCGGACTACAACTATAGCTTGGGTTTCACTTTTCCCAAAACAGCATTACAAAATTAGAAAACATGAGTATACAATTTAAACCGATTTCCTATAGTTGGGTTGCAGAAAATCCAAATCCAATTGGTGTTATTCAATTTATTGGCGGAGCTTTATACGGTACTCTACCAACTTTTTCTTATCGGTATTTCTTGCGAACTTTATTTGAGGCAGGTTATACCATCATTGCTGTACCTTTTCAGTTTGGTTTAAATCACGGAGAAATTGCTAAAGGATTGCTCGATGAAAGAGATAGAATTCGGCAGGCACTAGGCTATCCAGAAACATTAAAACATTTTTGGGTTGGTCATAGCTTGGGTTGCAAATATATCGCTTTGCTAGAAGCATATTCAGGACAAGCGATCGCGCAAGGTAAAAAAAGCATAATTGATGAACCTTCTTTATTAATTGCACCCGATATTTCCGACACCAAAGATGCTGTGCCGATTCCAGGTTTAGCACCTTTATTAGACTCTTGGGGGATTGGTGTACGCCCAACTAAAAAAGAAACTCAAGACTTGATCGGAAATAGTGGTTTATTTAATCTAACCGCACTAATTTCTTTTGATAAAGATACAATTGCTGGAACCAAAGACGAGCCAATTGATAAAAGTGACGTTGCCTGGTTTATTAATGAGTTGGAGTATAAAAGGAATAAGCCGCTGCTGCGAGGAGAGATACCAGGTGGGCATAGAGAACCGATAGGCATTATGTTAGGCGATTCTCTGGTTGATACTAATCCTTTTGACGGCATTTTGGAATCAATTGAAAAAAGACAATTAGAACCTCTTGCCATCCAATTTTTAGCAGAATTAGCCCAACGGCTAACACCCGAACCAACTACATTGCTAGCTTTTGCTTAATCTAAAGTAGGAAATATAGAAACGGGTGCATCCAAGCTTTTGTAGCCTACACCCTCGCATAGCCGATGCACCACAAACAAAGTCCACCCCACCCCTGATTGATTTCGGTGCCTTTGCGCCTAACTTCTAGAGCAAATTCAGCTGATTATCTGCATTCCCCACCGCCATCGGACTTGGCTGATTATTATCTTCCTTTGATGATGCAACTGACTCCAACCAAACCTCTTCCTCAGCGGCGAGTAACTTTTCAGCTTCCTCCAGCATCTGCGCGGCGATGTCCTTGAGGTCTTCTCGATTAGCTAAATAAGTCCTCAGTGCTTCCATTGGGTCGATGCTGGCACTTGAACCAAGTTCCGGTAAGCGAGGACGCGCCAGCTGACTTACCAATTCAGCTTGAATTGTGTAGCTGTGAGCTTCACTTAAGGAGCTGTGTAGCGTAGCATTATCAATCAAATCCAGCTGTTCGGAACGCAGTTTATAAATTAGCCGCACTACGGCTTCGTGGATATTTTTCTTTGCGATCGCTTTTAATATAGCTGCTTGCGGTTCAGTTGCATCAGACACATCTACTTCAATGGTGATAAAACTACGCACACTCAGAGGGCAAAATTCCCACTGCGCCTTACCTCGTTCTAGCTGAAGCATCACGTAGCCTTTGTCTTCTTTTTCTTCGCTGAAATCTACCCGCTCAATGCTACCTGGGTAAACGACTGGCGGATCGTTAGATTTATTAAGATTTTGGTGTTTGTGGACGTGTCCCAAGGCAACGTAGTCAAAGCAGGGACGAGTTAGCAACGACAAGGGGAGAGTGAAACCTTTGCCGACAGCTAAGAAGCGCTCCGCGCCTAAATTAGCGCGGTCTGCCATCAGGTGCGCCAAGAGAACCGTTGGCACTTCTGGGTCTAGCCGTCGGATTTCTCCTTCCAGACGAGGTTCTAGACGCTTAATTAATAATTCGTTGACTTCGGAGAGGGAAAGGTCTTCCGTTTCTGGGCGTGTCAGCAGGGTGGAACGGGTCAGCCAAGGAAGGGTCATAACTTGGACTGGGCCGCTTTTAGTTTCAATACGGTGGGTTTTAATTGTGTCGCCAACTATAAAACCTGGAACTCCCAGTGTCCGATAAATGCACAGACTCGCGCCTCCCTGACCTTGGGAATGCTGGTCATGATTCCCTACTAACAAAACTGTGGGAATCTGGGCATCAACTAAGCGGCGAAACTGAGTGGCAAAAGCTTCCTGCACGTAGGGCGGCGGTGTGGCATCGGGAAAGGCATCGCCACCGAACAGAACTAAATCGACGGGGAGAGCGATCGCGCTGTCAATACATCTAGATAAAGTATTGACAAAATCCTCCAACCGTGTATTTAACCCTGTTTCTGGATTAGTCCGCCCGTGGGTAAAGCCACTCCCCATATGGATATCGGATAGGTGGAGGATTTTAATCATTTGGGGATTGGGAATTGGTAATTGGGAATTGGGGATTGGGAATTGGGGAAAACTCTTTCTTACCTAGTCCCCAGTCCCCAGCCCCCAGTCCTTATTTTAAATGTGAATCCCGCACTCGGTTTTACCCATACCGCGCCAGCGACCAGCACGTTCGTCTTCACCTTCGGCTACTTGGGTGGTAATCGGTTCGTCGCCGATGCTGGGATATCCTTGGTCATGCAAGGGATTGTAAATCATTTTATACTCAGCCGCATAAGCCCAGCTTTGCTTCCGCGTCCAGCTGGCTAGAGGATTTACTTTCAGGCGTTGCTGAGAATCCAGTTCCAACACAGGCATATCAGCGCGAGTTGCAGCTTGGTCGCGGCGACGGCCGGTAATCCAAGCGACGGTGTTTAATTCCGATAGACCGCGTTGTAAAGGTTCGATTTTGGTGAGGTGGTGGAATTGGGTAATATCTTTATCCCACAGTGCTTCACCATAACGTTCTGCAAAAGCTTCGCGGGAATCTACCTCTAGAATCTTGTAAGTTTTCAGGTTTAAATTGTAAAGTTCTTTTGCTCGTGCCACGAGTTCCAAGGTTTGGGGGAAGTGGTACAGCGTGTCTAAAAACAAGACCGGAACTGGGTTTGCTGGTTTCAGGTCACGGTAGAGAATATCTGTCATTACCAAGTCATCAATATTAAAGGCGCTGGTTTGTACCAGTCCAGTGGAGATATTGTTGACGCACCATGCCAGGATCTCTCTGGGATGAGCTTTATCAAACCTTTGGTTCAGTTCGTCTAGGTCAAAAGAAGAGATGCTGACATTAGCTTTGGTGCTATAGGTCATGGTAAGTTTCTACTTGTTTCTTGATAATTTTTAACTAATGATGATTTTAACCTATAAATACACATATCCCTAGCGGGAAATGGGAATATCAATGTCAAATTTGCATAACTTCCAGTGGTTGATCGAATTTGAGAGAGAACCAGAATGCGGTTAATACTATACAGCAAGCCGGGTTGCCACTTGTGCGAGGGTTTGCAAGAAAAGCTCTTAAAAATTTCAAACCCCAGTTTAGAACTGGAGATTAGAGATATTACTACCCGCGAGGACTGGTTCCAAACGTTCCAATATGAAATTCCAGTCCTGTTTAGGGTGCGCCAAGAGCGTACAGAACAAGTAGAAGAACAGTTACCCCGTCCTTCTCCCCGCGCTACAGTGCGCCAGTTGGAACAAATGTTACAGAAATATTTACCAGAAGAAGATAAATGCTAATGGCTAATGGCTAATTGCCATAGTGTTGAAAAGCTATTAGCCAACGACCACAGACCAATGTGTGAGGAGCTACAAAAGATGAAATTGCGAGAGTTATTGGCAGCGGTTCCCGGCATACCAACATCCAGCCATGCAGCTTTAGAATCAGAAGTCAAGCGGTTAACGACAAATTCTCATGCTTGCCAGCCGGGAGATTTGTTTATTGGGATGCCGGGAACGCGAGTGGATGGGGGAGAATTTTGGTCTAGCGCGATCGCATCCGGTGCTGTCGCTGCCCTGATCTCTCCCCAAGCTGCCGAAAAACAACCGCCAACAGAGGATGTCTGCATTATCCCAGTCGCAGACATGACACAAGCCTGCGCCCAAGTAGCAGCTGCCTTCTACGGCTACCCAGCCCAACAGATGAAACTGATTGGCGTTACTGGCACGAATGGCAAAACCACTACTACTCATTTAATAGAATTTTTCCTAACTCAAAGTCAGTTACCCGCAGCGCTTTTTGGTACACTGTACGCTCGCTGGAATGGCTTTAAACAAACCGCTGCCCACACAACCCCTTTCGCCCTCGAATTGCAAGAACAACTGGCGGCGGCAGTAGCAGCAGGGTCTCAGATGGGGGTGATGGAAGTCAGTTCTCACGCTTTGGCGCAAGGGCGAGTTTATGGTTGTCCGTTTGAGGTGGCGGTGTTTACCAACCTCACTCAGGATCATTTAGATTATCACCGCGATATGGAAGATTACTTTGCGGCAAAAGCTCTGCTGTTTAGCCGAGAATATCTCAAAGGTCGGGCGGTGATAAATTCTGACGATACCTATGGGAAACGGTTGATTGAAGGGTTAAACTCTGAGCAAGTGTGGCGCTATAGCGTCCACGATACAACAGCCGATCTGTGGATGTCAGATTTAGATTACAGTCCAACTGGTATCAGCGGAATGTTGCATACGCCAAAAGGTGATATTTCCTTCCATTCGCCGTTGGTGGGTCAGTACAATTTAGAAAATTTACTCGCCGCCGTGGGAGCAGTTTTGCATTTGGGCATAGATTTGCAGGTTATCGCTGACTCGCTACCTTTATTTTCAGGGGTGCCAGGACGGATGGAGCGAGTGCAAATTAGTCCTCTTCAGGATATTAGTGTAATTGTCGATTATGCTCACACGCCGGATAGTTTGGAGAATTTGCTGAAAGCCTCCCGTCCGTTTATTCCCGGAAAGATGATTTGCGTGTTTGGTTGTGGGGGCGATCGCGATCGCACGAAGCGCCCGAAAATGGGTAAAATTGGGGCGCAACTAGCAGAATTAGCGGTAGTTACATCAGATAATCCGCGCACGGAAGATCCAGAACGGATTTTGCAAGATATTTTAGAAGGGATACCGTCAACAGTTCAACCTCTGGTAATTAGCGATCGCGCTGTTGCTATTCGCACCGCTATTTTAAATGCCGAGTCTGGCGATGGTATCCTCATCGCTGGTAAAGGTCACGAAGATTACCAAATTTTAGGAACAGAAAAAATCCACTTTGACGATCGGGAACAAGCACGAGATGCCTTAGAAGCAAGGATGAAATTAAAGGATAAAGGATGAATCTGCAACCCGCTCCAGATGGATCTCTCTACCAGCTAGCTTTAAAGCTAGCTGTTCAGCCTCTTTCCGTCACTGCTGCTACTCTCACGTCTTTCTCACGGGCGCTCTTGGATACACTGATTGAGCAACAGCTACCAGCTACTATCTGGGTGAAGCTGCCGCCTGGTCAAGTGTGGCAGCAGGAGATAGATTCATATCATCAATGGATGAGTGTCCCGCACACGATTTATCTATGCAAGCAGTTGGGGACTGGGGACAAGCCACTTCCCAGTCCTCAATCAAATCCCAAAAATCCGGCCGAATCACGGATTATTCCAATTTATCTGGCACCGGATAGCCCGATTTTAAGGGAGTATTTTGTCTTAGTCTTATCTGAGAAGTTTGTTGGCTTGATTTTGGCTCATCGTCCCCACCGAACCAAGCAGGAAATCCAGACAATCCCTACAGACAAAGATTTAGCGCCTGGAAAATCGATGGAGCTTATCGATATTCAGCAAGGGTTATCCTTTGAGGAGTCCGACGAGCTGCTGGCATTTAATATTAATCAAATCGCTACAGAAAAAAAGCGACTGCAAGCTATTTGCAGTTTCGACTTTCCTGTGATTCAGCAGCTTTTGCAGGGGATAGGAAACGCGATCGCTCCCAACCAAGAAGATTTATCTTCTTTAGACAAAAAGCTAGGGATTTTACCACAAGATAATGATTTTGTCCAGACCAAAGCGATCGCGTCTATACTCATCCACCTGTTAGAAACCCAAGGAAAGCAAGAGCAGAGCCGTCGCTTGAATAGCACCAGTGAGGGAACAACAGCACAAACAGCAGCCCTACAGCGGCAAAATGAATCGTTGCTTGACGACTTGCTGTTTAAAAACGAGTTGCTGAGTAATTCGCTGCTGGAACTGCGGACACCGCTAACGAACATGAAAACCGCCCTGAAGCTGCTAGAATCGCCGAATCTCAAACCAGCGCAACGCCAACGCTATATGCGGCTGTTGCATACAGAATGCGATCGCCAGACTTCGCTAATGAGCGGTTTAATGGAACTGGTACAGCTAGACAGCACCACCATACCAATCAATCCGCCACCTGTGCATCTAGCAGAAATTGTCCCAGGCGTTGTCAGCACCTATCAGCCTCTGGCCCAAGAAAAAGGCGTCCAGTTAGGTTATACCATCAGCACTAACCTTCCAATTGTCTCTTGTTTAGAGTCATGGTTACGGCAGATAGTAATTAATCTCCTACACAACAGCATCAAATTTACTCCCACTGGCGGTCAGGTTTGGGTACGATCCAAACAACAAGGGGAATACGTGCAGCTAGAATTTCGAGACACCGGAATTGGCATTGCTCCCAATGAATTACCTAAAATTTTTGACCGTTTTTATCGCGGTCGCCCAGCTGGGGGTGAAGAAGTTGTCGGTGCTGGATTAGGTTTAACAATTGTGCAGCAATTACTTTTGCGTTGCGGCGGTTCTATTTCAGTAACTAGCAGATTAGGTCAAGGTTCCACTTTCAAAGTGCTGTTACCTATAGCAAATTAAAAAGGGGTTGCACTCTTAATTGCCCCTGTCCACTTGACTCCCAGCAACTCCGATTTGTCTTGCCCAATCTATCGCCTACTGTTCCTGCTGTGCCAACCATCCTTCCAAATCAGATAGGCTGGAGAAATCCAGCAGAGCTTCTCCCAGCATCTCCAGTTGTGTAATCGACAACTCATCGATCTGCGATCGCACTCCTTGAGGTAATTCTCCCACTTTGCGGGTGAGTTGGCGCAGGATGAGCGAACGGGCTTCCCGTTGAGCGCCCTGTTCAATCCCCCGTTCAAACCCAATTCGCTCAACACTGGTAATGTAGGGCATCCGTCTTTCCTCCTCGTAAACCTTCAATTCTTGCCAAAATTCGCTTTCTAACCCCTTGGGCAAAATCATAACCCAATCAACAAAGCGAAACAGGTTGACAATCTCCCGCCGCTCGTAGCCTTCCTCATACAGCCGCCGAATCAGGCTTAATTTCCTATCCTTACGGCCTTGCGAGTCGCGTTGTGTTTCCTGGGCTTGAATGTGCGCCATCACGACGATAGCAAAGGGATTGCGGCTTTGTTCTAGTTCGGCATTGCGCGAGCCATAATCTAGCAACTTTACCATCCCAAACCGAAATGTCAGTTCTGTATCGGGGCTGCTGAAACAATACTGATTCGGTCGCCAGTTGGCATTGCGATCGCACAAAATCGCTAAACTCGTAGCATGGCTGTGAAACCTATCGAAAATCCGCAGGTGATAAACCAGCATTCGTTCGGCAAAATTAGTTTCTGGTTTTGCTTGGATCTCGATATGTACAAGTAGCCACAATTGTTGACCCTGTTTGAGCCAAACTTTCACCAATTGGTCGGCATAACGTTTCCCAATTTCTGCATTCGGTGCAATTTGCTGGAATTCTTTATCTAGAAACTCGTGTGGTTGGCTCCAATCAATCTGCGCGGATGTTTCTGGAAAGAAAAACGCGATCGCTTCTGGGAAATACTGGCGTAAAATAGACCTCTTGCAAAAGTCGATGCTGAGGTAATATGGGGTCTAAACAAAGGCGCTCGCAAAAAACGGGTGAGCGATCACGCAGTCTGATTCATAAGAATATCTGATGAAATAC